>CAZMDZ010000232.1:0-6561 GCA_964565175.1 uncultured Planctomycetales bacterium | reverse complement strand
GGCAATTTGTCGGCGTGGAGTCGCAAAGATTGGACTGCCACCGGTTGGGCGCGATTGCGGCCCGATTGTTGGATCAGTACCATTCCAGCCAACGGTATGTTGTTGTCGCCTGAAGGCGGCGGCGGCTGCAGTTGCGGGTCATGGATGGAGACTTCATTAGGATTCCTGCCGCTGGCCGCCGATCCGAACCACAAGTAACATGCGTTTGGCTTGCCGACGAAAGGATTCCGTGCATTCTGCATTCGCCGCGCGGGCGCAAACCGTGTTGGCGGTTTGTGCTGGATTCATCGGGCTTGCCGCATTGGGGTGGGCGTCGGCGAACTTGGCTGACTTGTGCCGCTACACCGTGCGCGACATCGGTTTTGTTGATTTGCACGGGCCGGCCTACACCATTGAAGTCGCGCCGCGACGTCCGGATCGAGTTTCCTCCAGTGAACTCGACCTGCTGAAAAAGGTTGCCGAGCACAGCAATGTCCGGCTGAGTAGTTCGCCTGGAAAGGGCGAGCAAGGAAAGGGCGAGCAAGGAAAGGGCGGGCGCGCCTATGTGTTGAAGGCGGACCATCGCGACGGCGCATTGTTGTTGGAAATCACCGAACCAAGCGACGGTTCCAGTACCGATGCCAATCCCAGCAACGGTGCCGACGTCATCCGCCGCGCCTTGCAGTCTCCAGTTCAATCCATTTTGATGGAGCAATCGTTGGCGACATTTGCTTTTCTAGTCGTTGTCGAATCATCGGATGCAAGTCGCAACCAATCCATCGATGCCATCACCTCGGCTGCTCAAGAGCAGCTGCAAAAGCTTGCGCCTCAACTGCCGCGGCCGATTGAGCACCCGGTGCAGGTGCTGCGCATTGCTGCGGACAAACGCGATACCGAAAAGGTTTTGCTGTGGGCGATGAAACTGGATGATTTAGCTTTGGATCAAGGCGCCATCGCAGTTTTTTATGGCCGCGCCAAATCGATTGGTCCGCCTTTACGTGGAGCGTCTTTGACCCAGCGCTCTTTGCTTTCGCAGCTGGCATTGATCGGTCAATCCTGCGAATGCGACACCGACCGTGATTGGGCTGCCGAGCCTTCTCTGCCGCACGCTTGGACACCTGTTCAACAGAAAGCGGCGTTGGAAGCCCTCGGTTTTCAACCGGATAGCCCGATGGTTAAATCCGAGGTCACGCGCATCCTCAACCAAGTCGGGGTCAAAAAGCGCGTCGGCTTGAAGGATGGCGAAGCAAACCCCAGCAGCATCGACAATCCGTTGTTGGGCTATGGCGAGTTTCATGTTGAAAGTGATGGCGCCCCGGCATCGGCTAGTCGCGAGGACCAAGCCGTTTCTCCGCCAAGCGGCGATAATCCGATGCTGCGGACGGCGTCGGCGGGGGATGGAGACTGGGGCTTTGAGGATGATGCACCGGCTCAACCCGAGGGACCAGCTCCAGCAGAACTAGCCAGTCGAATCTCAAGTTCCATCATGATTGCTGCCGTCTTGCTCGTGCTCGCCCTCGCCGGTTTGATTTTGATCGGAGGCCGACGCGGATGAACCCGTTTCAGCTGATCGCTTTGGAGCTGCGTCACCGCCCCGCGTCAGCAATGCTGACTTTGCTCGTGCTCAGCTTGTCGGTTGCCCTGGTGCAGTTTTTTGTTTTGGCGGCGCGCGCTTCTGAAGACCAAACGCGAATGATTCAACGTGACGCTGGTTTAAACCTACTGATCCTTCCCGCGGGTACGGACGTTGGCGAATATTGGGCGCAGGGCTACGCCGAAGGAACCATCGATCAAAGCGTGATGGCGCAATTGAAGAACCAGCAAGTTGCCAATCGACTGGTGCCGTTGCTGCAGCGGCGAGTTGAGGTTGCGGGGGTGCAGGTCATGTTGACGGGAATTGCCCCGGAGGTGTTCAAAGGCGGCAAAAAAATGAAGTCGGTCTTTGGCATGTCGCCGGATATAGGCACTGTTTATCTTGGATCCGGTGTGGTCGAAGCCATCGGCGAATCCTTCAAGGATGCAAAGACCATTGAAATTCTGGGCAAGCATTTATCGATCGACAAAGCCTTACCGCCAACGGGTTCGGCGGATGACATGCGGATTTATTGTGCCCTGAGCGAAGCCCAGGACTTGCTCGATTTGCCTGGCCGAATCAATCAAATCCAAGCATTGGAATGCCATTGCGCCGACCCAACCATAGACCCAGTCGCCGCTCTTCACGCCGAACTCCAACCCCTGCTTCCCGGCGCAATCATCGTCCGCCGCGCCGATCTCGCCGACGCCCGCCGTCATCAGCGCCAACTCGCGGAGTCGCTGCTCGCCATTGCCACTCCGATCATGATGCTCCTCAGTGGTTTCGTCGTCGCCGCCTTAGCCGCGATGAACCTACGTCAACGCCGCCCGGAACTTGCGGTCTTCCGCGCCCTTGGTTTTGGCAGTGGCAGGGTGGCGCTCATTTTGCTCGGTCGGATTCTTGGCTTGGCTGTGATCGGTGCTTTGCTCGGCACCGTGATCAGTTGGCAACTGCTGGAACAAGCTCCAGACTTATTCCGCTTCACCACCAAGCCGATGACCTGGGACCCAACCTTACTCAACCAAGCTTTGTGGGTTGCACCCGCCTTCGCCTTCCTCGCCGCCTCGATTCCGCTAGCCCTGGGTTTAACCCGGGACCCAGTCCGCGACCTCCAACCGGAATAATCATCGAGCCTTACCAAGCCAAATCATGACCGCATTGCTCACCACTCAAAACCTCGGCCACCGCTACCCAAGCGGCAGCGCCGATGTGTTGAGCGGTTTGAACCTGTGCATCGATTCCGGGGAGTTGGTGGTGATTCGAGGTGCTTCCGGCAGTGGCAAAACCACCTTGCTCTCGATCCTCGGCGGCATGCTGCAGCCCTCCACTGGCAGGGTGCAAATCGCCGCTGCCGAACTCACCTCGATGTCCTCCACTGCCCGCACTCGCTTCCGAGCGGAGCACGTCGGCTTTGTCTTTCAATCGATGCACTTGCTACCGTTTTTGAACGTGGAGCAAAACGCCATGCTTGCGGCAACTCGGGGCTCCACAACGGATCAGGCCCGTGAACGACTCGAGCACTTCGGCCTAGCTTCACGGCTACATCATCGACCGGCCCAGCTCAGCGTCGGCGAACGGCAACGAGTTGCGTTGGTGCGAGCATTGATGCAGCAGCCGAAAATTTTGCTGGCCGACGAACCGACCGGCAATCTAGATGCCGCCAACAGTCGGCTGGTGGTGGAGGGGTTGCAGCAGTTTCAGCAGCAGGGCGGCACTGTGGTTTTGGCCACTCACGCCACCAACACCGACCTCGGCGACCTGCAGCCGACGCAGCAGCTAAGCTTGCCTTCTTCGCCCAACTCCACCGCGGCAAGCTTGCCTTCATGAAGCCTTCTCGTACCGTTCGCCGCCTAGACTCGCGCTCCGGTTTCGTCGCCCTCATTGCGATGGTGGCCGCCTTTGTGCTGATCTTGATGCTGATGATGCAGCTCAAAGAGTTAGGCAAAAAGATCGAATTTGCGCCGTCGGGCGGCACACTGACGCTGTTCTGCGCCGCTTCGATGAAGCTGCCGATCGAGGAGATCATTGCCGACTACCAAAGGGAAACTGGCAACACGGTGCAGGTGCAATACGGCGGCTCGGGAACCCTGCTCAGTCAACTCAAAGTCGACCCAAACGCCGCCGACCTCTACTTGGCCGCCGACATGAGCTATTTGGAGCAAGGTCGCCAAAGTGAATTGATCGCCGAAATCCTGCCCTTGGCGTGGATGAAGCCGGTCCTTGCCGTCGTCAAAGGCAACCCAAAGCAACTGGGTCAGCTCGAAGATTTGCTTGCACCAAACTTGCGCTACGGTTTGGCCAACCCCGAATCTGCCGCGATCGGACGCATCTGTCGTCAAGTGCTCCAGCAACTCGGCAGTTGGCGCGAGTTTGAATCGCAAGCCACCGTATTCAAGCCGACGATGCCGGAGCTGGCCAACGACCTCAAGCTTGGCACCTTAGACGCCGCCATCTTGTGGGACGCCACCGTCGCCCAACACCAAGAACTGCAAGCCATCGAACTACCTGAATTTGCTGACCGTGCCTTTCTGGAGGCGGTTGGTGTGTTGAGCAGCAGCGAACAGCCCGCATTGGCGCTGCAGTTTGCGCGCTTCCTGCAAGCCCGTGATCGCGGTGCGCTATCGATTGTGCGCCACGGCTTCCGCCCGTTTGGCGGCGATCGCTGGAAGCTGCAGCCCAAGTTGACCTTATTCGCGGGCGCCATGTTGAACCGCGCGGTGGATGAGAGCATTCACGATTTCTGCCAGCGCGAAGGCGTTGAAATTACTCGTGTTTATAACGGTTGTGGAATTTTGGTCGGGCAAATGAATGCTGGCGCCACGCCCGATGCTTACTTCTCTTGCGATCAATCGTTCTTGGATCAAGTCGCCGACCGTTTCCAGCCTGGCGTGACCGTAACCCAAAACCCCATCGTTTTGGTCACCGCCAAGGGCAACCCGCTGCAGCTCAAAAGGATCCAAGACCTCAGTCAGCCAGGATTGCGCATCGGCCTTGCCCATCCCGAAAAATCGGCGCTGGGATACTTGACGCGGCAACTGCTGCGCGAGCAAAACTTCGAGCAGGCAATCCTCGATTCGGGCAACCTGAAGCAAGAAGCTCCGCAAGGAGATCTGCTGGTTTCGGCAATGGCTGCAGGCGCTCTCGATGCCATCATCGTTTACAAAAGCAACGCCATGGGTCAGCGCGAGCGCTTGCAAATTCAGGCCATTGATTCGTCCCTAGCCTTGGCTCAGCAACCTTACGCCATCGCCAACGACACCCCATTTCCGCAAACTATGCAGCGTTTGCTCGAAGCCATTTCCCAAGCGCAGAGCCGCCAACGCTTCACCGACCTTGGTTTTGAATGGTTGAAGCAATGAGGCCGTTGCCAGCGCGTAAGAAACGGTTTTTCGCTGGCATGGGATTGCTGGCGGGCCTCTATGCGCTGTTGATCTTGGGCATGCTGATTGCCGATTTGGGCTTTACCCATTGGGGTGATCTACGCGCCGCCCTGGCCAGCGAACCCATCCAATATGCAATTCGACTCAGCTTGACCACTTGCACCTTGGCGGCGCTGCTTTCGTTGGTGGTTGCCGTCCCCGCCGGTTATCTGCTGGCCCGCGCCCAGTTCCGCGGCAAATGGTTGCTCGACGCGCTCTTCGATATACCCATCGTGCTCCCACCCTTGGTGGTGGGCCTCAGCTTACTGATCCTCTTTCAAACCGCTTTCGGCCAAGCTTTTGAAGAACATCTATTTCCGGTCACCTTCGAAATCCCCTCGGTCGTTCTTGCTCAATTCACCGTCGCCGCCTCCTTTGCCGTGCGCACGATGAAGGTGACTTACTCCCAACTAGACTCGCGCCAAGAAGACGTCGCCCGCACGCTGGGGTGTACGCATTGGCAAGCTTTTCGACGAGTGGTGCTGCCGCAGAGTCGGCAGGGAGTGATCGCCGCCGGAACCTTGGCGTGGGCGCGTTCGTTGGGGGAGTTCGGTCCGATTTTGGTGTTTTCGGGTGCGACGCGAATGAAAACCGAAGTGCTGCCGTCGACGGTGTTCTTGGAGCTTTCGGTCGGTAACTTAGAAGCGGCGTTGGCGGTGTCCTTGCTGATGGTGTTGGCGGCGTTGCTGGTGCTTAGCCTTGCCCGTTGGTTGGGCTTGAGGGGGAGTCATTGGTAATGGACCGTTCTCCATCCAACGCCGATGCTGTTCCTGGTGCTGCCGCTCCAGGCTCGGGCGTTGCCAGCAACCCGGCGGTCGAATTTCGCAACGTCGACATTCAAAATGGCAGTTTCGAACTGCGCGGCATCAATCTGCAAATTCCCAACGGCAGCTACGCCGTCCTGCTCGGCCGCACCGGTTCCGGCAAGTCCACGCTACTCGAACTCCTATGCGGATTGCGTCGCCCGCAAGCTGGACAAATCTTCGTTGCCGGAGCCGATGTCACCACCTGGGAAGCAGCCAGTCGCGGCATTGGTTATGTGCCGCAGGACGGCGCTCTTTTTGCCTCGATGACCATTGCTCAGCAGTTGGCGCTGCCCTTGCAAGTACGCAAGCTGCCGCGCGCTGAAATCCAGCATCGAGTCGAGCAATTTGCAGTCAAGTTCGACTTGGGGCAGTTACTCAACCGCTACCCCCAAGCCCAACGCGGAGCGCCGGGAGGTTTAAGCGGCGGAGAGCGTCAGCGGGTGGCTTTGGCGCGGGCGTTGATTTTCGAACCCAAGGTGCTGTGCCTCGATGAACCCTTAAGCTCGTTGGATGACGAGTCCCGCGAACTGCTTTACCCCGTTTTGCAAAGTGCAGTTTCCGACTTCGGAGCGACCGTTTTGCATGTCACTCATAGTCGCATCGAAGCGGACCGATTGGGAACCATGGAAATGCACCTTCACGACGGCAAACTCATCTTTCCATGAAAATCCGAGTCGAGTTCCTGGCCCAAGCACGCGTCGCCGCCGAATGCGATGGCGTTGACTTGGAATTGAAGGCCAAAACCACCGTTGCCGACGCCATCCGCCGCGCCGTCGATATGTTG
>CAZMDZ010000231.1:0-6566 GCA_964565175.1 uncultured Planctomycetales bacterium | reverse complement strand
CAGTAATCGCTTGGCTGCGCTCGGCGGCGTTGTGGGCGCGCAGTTGCATCCATTCCAGCGCCGCGGGGGCGTCTTGAAAGCCGGGGGTGTCGAGCAAACGCATCACCGGCTGGCCGTCGACGACCAAAGTGTAGGCGCCGGAATGGGCAGTGGTCCCTGGCGTCCAGTCGATTGGCACGGTTGGGTCTTCGGTCAAAGTGGCGACCACCGAAGACTAGCCTTTGTTGACATGACCTACGACGACAAAAGTAGGGATGGGCGTGCTCACGGCTGGCTCACAATGCGTAAGTACGGGTCGGTGAGTGCAGCAAGGAAGGTGCGCCACAAGTGCAGTCGACGTTCCTCAACCTCTTGGAGTTGACCATCATGCCAATTCACTAAGGTGACGTGAATCGGTGACTGCGAGGGCATGCCGCCGCGCAGTCGTTTCAAGAAATGCAAGAGCCGCTTGTCCGGCGATTCTTCCGCTTCCACCAGCACCACCACGCCGCCATCGGTCGAGCCAGTGAGCTTTTTCAACGCTTCTTCGTCCTCGCGTTGATTGGCACCGCCACATTCCCTTTGGCGACGACAACCGCGGCCAAAATGATCAGCCACCTTGAGTAGTGGTTGCTCAGGCAAGTTCCAGCCGCCCCAAAGCACGACGTCGACTTCGCCGCTGCTGGTGGAATTCCCTTGGAATGAGCGACTGCCCGCGCCTGGTTCCCCTGGACGGGGCAAGAGTTTGCCTTGCACCTGATCCGGCGCCGGGCTTTCCCAGTTGCCAATTGCGGTTGGCAACATTTGTTCATACAAATCCAAGAAGGCCGCGTGGTTAAACGGTACTCGTTGCAAGCTTAGCCTGAATTTGCGTCGCGCATACCACCAAGCAACCAGGCGCGGCAGCAGTCCCCAGAAGAGGACGGCGATGTAAAGAAATGCCCACCAATCGGCGGCGTAGGCAGCGGCGGCTTGTTGATCTTCGGCCAAAAAGTTGCTGTCGAGCCGACTCCAGCGAGTTTGCTCAACCGCTTCGGCGCCGGGTGCGGAGGGAAGGATCCATGACCATGGCAGAGCTAAAATGGAAACGACGGATGCCAACATTCCCGGTTTGAAGTTGGCGGGGGTTGTTGACCAAGCGAAGGTGAGTTCGCTGAAAATCACCAACCAACCAAAAATTGCCAACACGCCCAGGTTGAAGAATACGCCGAAGCGTTGGGTTAATTGGATCAGCAGCCAGCGCTGGCTTTCTTGGTACAAGCGGCCGCGGGTGAGTAGCTGCGGCGGAATGCGGCGGTTCGCGGCATGCAGCAGCCAGCGCTGACTCATGCTTAACCAGGTGGTTTTGCGCAACCATGATGTGCCGACGGCAAGTCCGGTGACGATCAAAAGTACCAGTTGCAAAACGACGAATACCGCCAGGAATTGCCACAGGTTAATCGGCGCATTGCCGCTGTAGCCCAAGCTGGCCGAAGCTGCCCCGGCGCCCGCCAGAAAACCGATGAAGCTGAGCAAGGTGCCGCCAAAGCGCAAACCCGCTTCCACTTGCAAGCCAGGCATCGGTACATCATTCGGGGCTACGGTGCGCAAGCGGCGCAGCCAGGAAGCGCACAGCTTCCAGCGCAAGCCACGATCATCGGCAATTTTCTGACGCCATTCACTGACGGTGTGGGAGTTGTCGGCGAGGTTGCCTTGGCCGACGGCGCGCGCTGCTTCCAAATGGTGATCCGAATCGGCATCCGGCATCGACTCTAGTTGGTATTCGAGGTCGATGAGGTCGCCCAGGCCGGGATGATCAGGCTGACCAGACATGGCTGAATTAGGTGCCAGCGGCGGCGGAGCGCGGAGCTGTGGGCAAGAGTTCGTAAGCTTGGTTGCGCTGCCTTGGAGTGAATCCAGCCGAGCGGATGCAACGCTCAATTTCGTCGACGGCAACCAGTTCAAAGCAGCCAGCCGAACTGACTACGTTTTCTTCCAACATTGCTGAACCGAAGTCATTGCAGCCTGCGCGCAGCGCCATGGTGGCGGCTTCGGCGCCCTGGGTGACAAAGCTGGCTTGCATGTTGTCGAAGTTGTCGAGGAACAAACGCGCGATGGCGGTGGTGCGGAAGTATTCGGCGTAGGTCTTTTTGCGCCAGCCGGTGGCTAGCAAACCTTCGCCCAGTGGATTGGCCATCGGTTGAAAGGTCCAGCCTATGAAAGCGGTGAAGCCGCCGGTGCGATCTTGGACCTGACGCAATCGATCCATGTGCTCAATGCGATCAGCCACCGTTTCGATGTGACCGAACATCATTGTCGCGGTGGTGCGCATGTTCAGTTGGTGCGCCTCTTCCATGATCCGCAACCAAGTGTCGGTGTCCGTCTTGCGCGGCGCAATTTTCTCGCGCACGGACTCCACCAAAATTTCCGCACCGCCGCCTGGCATCGAGCGCATGCCTGCCGCCTGCAACCGCCGCAGCACTTCCTTGGTCGAAATCTTCGACACCTTGGCCAGGTGATCAATCTCGGGCGGCGACATGCAATGCATATGCAGATCCGGCCAGCGCTCACCGACATCGCGCAATAATTCTTCAAACCAATCCACACCCAAACGCGGATGATGGCCGCCCTGCATCAAAATTTGCACGCCGCCGACGTCCACCGTTTCCTGGATCTTGCGGTAGATCACCTCGCGATCCAACACATAACCTTTTTCCTCATCCTTGGGCTTGGCGTAAAACGAACAGAACGTGCAATCGGTCACGCAGACGTTGGTCGGATTGAGATTGCGATCAATGATGTAACTCACAATCCCGTCGGGGTGCTTGCGCCGTCGTACTTCGTCGGCCAAGAAAGCAAGCGTGGTAACGTCGGCCTGTTGGTGGAGCAGCAGTGCTTCTTCGGCACTGAGCCGCTCGTCGGCCAAAACTTTTTCACACAGATTGGGGACGTTCATGTCGGTCAAAGCGCAAGCCGCGGCGTGGCTTAGTTCAGGCTAGGGTCTTTGGGCACGTGGCTCATCCAGGCAAAGGAATCGTCCAAGTCAACCAGCAAACTACTCCATAGCTCTGGTCCTTGTTCGGAAAAAACCTGCTCTGGTTTTGCGCCGACTAGGTGCCAAACTCCATCGGCTAATTCGCCGTCAAGTTGGCCGACTTCCCAACCAGCGTAGCCAAGGTAGATGCGCACCTTGTCGTTGGTGTCATCGGCTTCGAACAGGTCATCGTTTAAGCCACCGAAGTACAAGCCGGGCATGACCTCGGTGATGCCTTCTTGAGTTTGATCGGGCGCCGCCCGGTGCAGCGTTAGCAGACCTTGCTGGCCGACGGGACCGCCCCAATAAATTTGGAGATCGCTATCCCACTCTTGGTCATCGTCTTGCCATTGCAAGGTGTAATCAATCGGCCGATTGATGATCAAACCCAGTGTGCCTTCGTCATTGTGCTCGCAAATCAGCACCACGCTGGACTCGAAATTCGGGTCGGTCAAGCGTGGGTCGGCGACAAGGAAATCGCCCGGGCGTGGGCTAGAACTCACCCTTCTAGCTTATCAGCGCGGCCCCTGATCGGGCATGCCAGCGCCCTCCACCGATCAACGCGGCGGCAGCATCTGATTCAAACCGTTGATGGTTTCCTCGACCTCTGCGCGGAACTGCGAATCGGGCGCCGCCTCGAGATGCTGGAGCAAGATGTCGCGCATCTCTTCAAAACGGCGCTCCACTGTCAGGATCTCGGCGAGGTTCATGACGTAGGGATAATGGCTGGGCTGAAGCTGGAATGCCTGCCGTGCCGGTTCCAGTGCCTCTTTGGGGCGACGCAGCATGTACAGCGACACGCTCTTGCAGTGATACGCATCCGGCAGCTCCTGAACGCCGCCGATGGCCTTGTCGGCATGGACCAGCGCTTCCTCCCACAACGGAATTAACTGCTGGTATGGCTTGCTCAATGCTTCCTGCTCCACCCGCATCAACAAGCACTGAGCAATGCCGACGTGCGCGTGGATAGAGTGGGGGTAGCCTTTCAACGTTTCGCGGTAGACCGCTTCAGCGGTACCGAGGTCGCCCATCGTGAACAGCGCTTGGCCCATGCCGAAGTTGCCGTTCTCTCGTTCAATACTCGTCACCAGCCACTTGCTGGAATCGACATCGAGCGAGGCTTCGTATTCGTCAAAAGCCTTTTCGGCGTAAACCACCCGCTGGGGGTGACCCGGCGGGAAGCTTTCGGCTTCGGTGAGGTAAAGCCGTGCCAGGTTCAGGTACGGCGTCATTGCATTCGGGCTTTCGGCGCGCGTCCAAGTGAAAAATGCGTATTCATCCTTCCAGTTCGGCGTGGCGTCGACCGTAGACCAAACATTGCTGACCGCCAGCACGGCCAAGACCGATGCGGCAGCAGCCTTGGGCAAGCGCTGGCTCGATCGAAACAGCCAGCTACCGATGAGTAGGGCGAAGCCGACACTGGGCAGATACAAAAAGCGTTGCTCGAATGGGAAGCGGCCAATGACTTTGGTGTTCAAAACTGGAGCCAAGCCAGCGAAGAGCAGACCAAAGCCGATCAAGATCAAAGCCGATCGGCGATTATGTTTGAGCCAAACGAAAGCCGAGCCAAGGAGCACCAGCAAACCTGCCAAAGCGGGGGCCCAAAGGGCGACGTCGGCGGGAGTGAGGTCCACTTGGAGTGGGCGGAATGGGAAGTTCGGCCAGGGCCAGACGAAGTAGGCGATGTATTCGAATATCAGCCCCAGCGACAGCATGGCTTGATGCAGCGGTTTCAGATAGTGGAAGGTCAGTTGCTTGTCGAAACCTGCAGCAGGGCTGTCGAAGGCTTGCCACCGCAGTAGCCAAACGACCAAGGCGACGGCCAGCAGCATGACGAATCGCGGCAGGCGGGTGGGCTTGGTGGTTGGCGCGTCCGGTAGCAGTCGCGGCAGTTTGGGCAAGGAGAAAAGAGTGGCGGCAACTAAGACCAGCCAGGTCGAAAGCGCCGCTTCTTTGGAAATGATGGCCAGGATTAACCAAATCGCAGGCATGACCAGCTTGAAGCGCAAAAACCCAAGCATGGCGAGCAGCGAAAAGAAAGTGGCCAGCAGATCCGGCAAGGACGATGCCCAAGCAACGGCTTCCACGTGACTGCCCGAAAGTGCGAAATAGGAGCCAGCGAGCAAGGCGGCCATTCGCGGTAGGCCGAGCATCAGGCCGAGGCGAACCACGAGTGCCGTGCAAGCGGCATGGAACAGTAGTGATGCCAGGTGAAAAATGACCGGGCTGCCACCGCCCAGTTTGAACAGGAGGACAAAAATGGCGCCACCGATCGGGCGGTAGAAGCCGGTGTAGTTTTCCTGGTAGGGCGAGAGGTCCCAGAATGGATTTTGAAAGGTAAAAGCAATCGTGCCCCAGTCGTGCATGCGCTCGTTCGACTGGATCAGGAGGACGTCGTCGTAAACCCAACCTGCACCCAAAATTTGGGCGAAGACCGCCAGCGCAATCAAGATGGGGATGGCGTAAATCCAACCCAGACTCAACTTGCTATCGCCTAAGGGCGACGGCAAGTTGGCGGCTGATTGAGGCGGCTTTGAGGTGGCGGAAGCGGTGTCGTTCACTTGGCGTCTCGTGGCTCGGCTGGCACCCACGGTAGTTGCTGCTCGGGGTCGAAGGCTTGGCGGGTCGGCTTGAACTTGGAGTGGCCGATGACGGTGACTTCGGGTTCGTTGAATCGAACCAGCAGGCGCAGACGTTGGTCTGGCTCCTTCCCTAGCAAATCAAGGGCCGCGGTCATTGGGAAATGGCCGTTGACCTGCTTCAGAGTCACGGTGTGTCGGTAGCCACGCCCTTCCACCTCCGTTTTCACATCCCAGCTGATCTGGGGGATGTCGGTGCCGCGCACCCAAGCATCGAAAAACGGCTTCATCTCGACCCCGCTCTCCTTGGTTAAAACCCGCTCAAAGTCAGCGGTAGCTGCGTTTTTGCCGCCAAACTCAGCCAAATAAGCCTGAGTAGCTTTCATCAACCGCGCGCGGCCCAGGTAGCCGTCGAGCAGGCTGATGACCATGCCGCCTTTGTTGTAAACCAAGTTCGGGTTGAACAGGTTTTTGGGATCCGGGCGGTGCAAGGTGTGCGGATGAGAACGCATCGCCAATCGAATCGTGCTGCGCCGCCACTCCTTGAGCGTGCGCGCGGCTTGCTCCGGCCAGGCGCCTTCGTAATAGAGCAATTCGCAAAACGTCGCCCAGCCCTCGTTCAGCCACAAATCGTTCCACTGGCGCGGGCTGACCCAGTTGCCAAACCACTGATGGCCCAACTCGTGAGCCAACAGGCCGACGTCGCCCGCAAGCGCTTCTTCGCGGCCGAGTACGGTCAAAGTTTGGTCTTCCATGCCACCAATCCAAGCGCGCACCGTGACGTGGCCGTACTTCTCAAACGGATAGGTGCCGAAAAACCGCTCAAAGTACGGAATCATGTCTGGCACCGGCGCCAGCGAAACTTTGATGTCCTCCACGTCGCCCGGCTCGCAGTAATCCCACACCGCCACCTTGCCTTGCTCGCGCTTGATCAACTCGTAAGGCCCTGCGCCTAGAGCCACCAAATAGGTCGAGGTCGGGATTTGGGTGCGCCA
>CAZMDZ010000230.1:0-6589 GCA_964565175.1 uncultured Planctomycetales bacterium | reverse complement strand
AACCCCCAACCCATGGTGATCCAGGTGCCGCGGCGGACGTCGTCCTCGGAGCGCAACGCCAAGAAGCCGTTGACAACGTGAGGTTGCCCGGGGTAGCCCAACCCAATACCAAGTGTGCCGACGATGAAAGCCGCCAACGTCCAGCCGTGATTGCCGCGGTACCAGTCGACGTATTTGGGGTCCAGTGCTTGCAAACCGTCGAACATATCCCCGAAGCCGCCGACGTGAATCAGTGCGCCAATCGGCACCACCGCTGCCGCAACCGCCATCACGATTCCTTGAATCAAATCACTCACCGACGCTGCCCAAAAGCCGCCGGACATGGTGTAAATCAGCACGATGCCGCCACCAATCCAAACCGCTTTGGCAAAGTCCATGTCCAAGGTTCCGGCAAAAGTCTTGCCCGCCGCCTGAAATTGTGAGGCCACATAAACCCCCAACGACAGCAAGATCACAATCGACGCACTCACCGAAATAGCCCGTCCAATCTTCTTCGGCGCATCGTGCGCCAATAGCTCGGTCAACGTCACCGTGTTGGTCTCCAATGACAACCGGCGCAACGGCCGCGCCACCACAAACCAGTTCAACGCAAATCCAGACATGCATGCCGGCAGCAGCCAAATCGCCGACAAACCGTGGGTATATGCTGCTCCACTCACCCCCAACAATGTCCACGCCGAACTCGAAGAAGCAGCCGAACTAATCGACGCCACCCAAGGACCTAATCCGCGTCCACCTAGGTAGAAGTCCTCTCCATCCTTACTGCGTCGCGCTGCCCAAAATCCAATGCTGAGTAGCAGGATCTTGTAAAAAACAAGAGTCACAATGAGGGAAACAGTGGGATCCATGTTGGCTGAACTGGGGTCGTGGGTACGGGGAGGCCACCCGCGGCGGCGTTTATGGCGCGAAGCGACATTCTTGCCGCAGAGGGTGGTCTCCCCGTACACCACACACTAACCCATTCCCACCACTCCCCTTGCTAAGCTTGATTTATGGTTGCGACTCCCCACTACGACTGGATTGTGATTGGGTCCGGGTTTGGGGGTAGTGTCAGTGCGTTGCGGTTGGCGGAGAAGGGGTATTCGGTGTTGGTTTTGGAGCAGGGCAAGGAATTTGCGGCGACGGATTTTGCTAAGAGTAATTGGAATTTGAAGAAGTGGATGTGGCGGCCGCGGTTAGGCATGCGCGGGATATTTCGAATGACGTTTTTCCGTCATGTGACGGTGTTGAGCGGCGTCGGCGTGGGTGGAGGTTCGTTGGTTTATGCGAACACACTGCCGTCGCCGCAGGATGCTTTTTATGAAACGCCGGGTTGGGCTGAGTTGGCGGATTGGAAAAAGGAGTTGGCACCGCACTATGAAACCGCGTTGCAGATGTTGGGCGCCAATGAGGTGCCGTTTGAGACGCCGTCGGATTTGGCGTTGCGCGAGGTGGCGGTGGAGATTGGTCAGGAGCAGGAATTTCGGCCGGCGCGAGTTGGGGTTTGGTTTGGGGAAGAAGGGGTGACGGTTCCCGATCCCTATTTCGACGGCAAAGGTCCGGAGCGAACGGGCTGTACCCGTTGTGGTGCTTGCATGGTTGGCTGCCGGGACGGCGCGAAGAATACGCTGGATCGCAACTACTTGTATTTGGCCCGGCAACTGGGTGCAGAGGTTTTGGCCGAAACCACAGTCACCGCAGTTCGGCCAGATGCGGCGAACGAAAAAGGAGCTTGTACGGCGGGGTCGTATCCGCCCGAGGCCAGTGAAGCCGCATCCGCATCCCCCACGCGGGTAGAAGCCGTTCAAAGATTGGGCGCGTTTCGAAAGAGGAAGCGCTCTTTCACTGCCGACCGCGTCATCTTTGCCGGCGGCGTCATGGGCAGCGTCGACTTGCTGCTAAGAATGAAAGCCGAGGCCAACGGCATGCCGAATTTATCGGATTGCTTGGGCGAACGCATGCGCACCAATTCGGAGAGTCTGCTCGGCGTGTCGACCTTGGGCGAAGTAGATCACTCCAAGGGCGTTGCCATTGGCGGTGTTTTGCACGTGGATCAACGCACTTCGTTGGAAACAGTGCGCTTTCCGGCTGGCTCTGGGTTGTTTCGCTTATTGATGGCGCCGCACGGCATGGGTTCCAAAGCATGGAAGCGCCTGGTGAGCGTGGTGCTGCAATTAGCTAGCCGCCCGCTGCGTTGGCTGCGCGCTTACGCGGTGCGCGACTGGGCCAAGCAAACGGTGATTCTGCTGTACATGCAAAGCGAAGAAGAAACCATGCGCTTGCGCCGCAGCCGGTTAAGCGGTATGCAAACCGAAGTGACCTCCGGTCGCGGACCGACGGCGTTTATGCCTGGCGCGGCCGATCTTTCGCGACGCATGGCCGCGCGGCTAGGCGGCGTGGTGGGTTGTCTGCTGCCCGAAACTTTGTTCTCGCGCCCCACCACTGCTCACATTTTGGGTGGCTGCGCCATGGGTGCCGATGCCGACAGTGGCGTGATTGATGCCGACCATAGGATCTTTGCTTATCCGCAACACCTGGTCATCGACGGCTCGGCGGTTTCGGCCAACCCAGGTGTCAATCCTTCGCTGACCATCACTGCTCTGGCGGAACGGGCAATGAGCAAGGTGCCGCCTAAGGTCGAAGGCTAGCTTTGATTGCCGAGGAACTCGGCCAGCAAATCCATCGCCCCTTGCGTCGGCGGCAGCTTGCGCGATTGGACGTCGGCTTCAACTTGCGCGAGCTTGGCTTGCACGCCGGGGTGGTTGCGGAACTGCTCGAGCAAACGCTCTTCGATTTGCTCCCATAACCACCGACTGCGTTGCTCGTCGCGGCGCGCATCCCATTCACCGCCTTCGGTGAGAGCGGATTTGTGATCCAAAATCATCTGCCACAAATCCTCCAGCCCTTCGCCATGCAAACCACTCAACGCCATCGCCGACGGCTGCCAGTGCTGCGAGCGGGCGCGCAAATAATGCAGCGCCGCGCTGTAATCACGCACCGCTTGACGCGCTTTGACTTGATTATCGCCATCGGCTTTGTTGACGGCGATGACGTCGGCCAGTTCGAGGATTCCTTTTTTGATTCCCTGCAGCTCGTCGCCGGCGCCGGGCAGCATGAGCACGAGGAAAAAGTCGACCATTTGCGAAACCAACGTCTCCGACTGACCCACGCCGACGGTTTCCACCAACACCACGTCGTAACCGGCGGCTTCGCACAGCAGCAGCGATTCGCGCGTGCGGCGGGCCACTCCACCGAGGGTGGTGCCGCTGGGAGACGGCCGAATGAATGCGTTTTCATGCAGCGCCAATTCGTTCATGCGCGCTTTATCACCAAGGATGCTGCCGCCGCTGACCGTGCTCGACGGATCTACCGCCAGCACCGCCACCTTGTGCCCCTGCTTCAGCAAATGCATGCCGAAGCTCTCTAGAAACGTCGACTTGCCGACGCCCGGCACTCCCGTCACGCCAATGCGATGGGCGCCGCCGGCATCGGGCAGCAACAAGCGCAGCAATTCCTGCGCCTGCGCCTGATGCTCGGGCCGCCGCGATTCCACCAAAGTAATCGCCCGCGCCAGCAATCCACGATTGCCACTGCGAATCGCGCTGGCGAGGTCAGCGGGGCCAGGTAAAGCATTCATTGCCCACAGCATAACGCCCCTTGTTTTTTGATTGAATGCGAGCCAAACTCAAGCATGGCTTTGCTGGCAACTCTCGCTCTTTGGGCCACCGCGCTGCAGCTCACCACGCCGTGGACCGCCGACGTCGACCCCGCCGCGCCATGGCCGGAACACCCGCGGCCGCAGTTTCAGCGGGAGGGTTGGACTTCGTTGAATGGGCAGTGGGATTACGCAATCACCGCGCATGACGCTCCGGCACCGAGTGAGTGGCAGGGGAAGATCGTGGTGCCGTATCCAATCCCAGCTGTCAGGCGTCAGCAAAAAACTTACGCCATGGCAAGCACTTTGGTACCGGCGTGTGTTGCACCTGCCAGCGCGCGAACAGGGAGAACGCTACCTTCTTCACATCGATGCAGCCGACTGGTTTACGTCGGTCTATTTAGATGGACACCTCATTGGCGGAGGACACCTAGGTGGATACGACCCGATCACGATTGAAATCCCGCCTCAAGAACTAGATGGTGAAAGTCATGAGCTGTTGATCAAGGTAAGAGATTCAACGGATCTGCATTCTCAGCCACGAGGCAAGCAGGTCCGGTCGCCGCACGGGATTTGGTACACGCCAACCAGCGGCATTTGGCAAAGCATTTGGCTGGAACGGGTGGGCCAAAGCTATCTTCACGACTCTAAATTTGTTGGCAGCTATTTATCAAGGTCCTTGCAATTCGACCTAGGACTGGAGGGGCCAACGGATGGCATCAGGCTTCAGTACAGCATTTGGCCAATGGCCCCATTGCTCGACTCCGCTAAAGGGCTCAACTTAGTTGCCGACGGCCCGCCGCAGAAAGGTAGCTTGGGCCTCCGAGATGGTCGATTTAAGGATCAAATCCAGATCGAGGCAGCGGCACCTTGGACGCCCGACCAGCCAAACCTATATGTGATGGAATTAGAGGTGGTTCGTAACGGTTGGCCAATTGACAAGGTGAAGACTTACTTTGGGCTGCGTGACCTTCAGCGACGCATCGATGCCAGTGGCACTCCACGACTGTTTTTGAATGGTGAGTTTGTCTTTCAATATGGCTTGCTCGATCAAGGCTTCTGGCCGGATGGCTTGTATACCGCCCCCACCGATGAAGCACTTCGCTATGACATTGAGATAGCAAAAAAGTTGGGCTTCAACATGCTGCGCAAGCACGTCAAGGTTGAACCAGCTCGCTGGTATGCGTGGTGCGATCGAATGGGCGTAATGGTTTGGCAGGACATGCCCAATGGCGGTGAGCATATTGGGCCAAATGACGCGGACTTAGAAATGGACGCCCAAACAACTGAGCAATTTAAAACTGAGTTTGGGCGAATCATTCGAAGTTTAAGGAATCATCCATCTATCGTCGCCTGGGTTCCGTTTAACGAAGGCTGGGGTCAGTTCGATACCGCTGGCATTGCCAAGTGGACACGGCAGCAAGATCCAACGCGTTGGGTCAATGCAGTCAGCGGTTGGGCCGATCGACCGGTGGGCGACATGTTGGATATTCACGCTTACCCGGGGCCGGCGATGCCGAAGTTGGATGCCAAGCGGGCGGCGGTGTTAGGTGAGTTTGGTGGCTTGGGTTTGCCGGTGGAAGGGCATACTTGGCAGGTAAAAGAGAACTGGGGTTATCGTAGTTTTGAAGATGCCGAGACGTTGACGTCGGCTTATGAACGCCTGTTGGCGGCGCTACGTCCCATGATTGCCGACGGCTTAAATGCGGCGGTTTATACCCAGGTGTCGGATGTGGAAATCGAAGTCAATGGTTTGATGACCTACGACCGCAAGGTGTTGAAGATGGATGCGGAGCGAGTGCTGCGGGCCAATCAAAAGTTGTATTTGCCGGCTCCGAAAATTCACATGGTTTTACCCGATTCTCGTGAGCAAGGGCAGCGCTGGTCTTACTTGCAAGCCCAGCAGACTGAAGCAACTGGCAAACCCCCAACTCCGCCTTCTGCCCCGCCCAAAGGTTGGTGGAAACCGGAGTTTGATGATTCAGAGTGGAAACAAGGCGAAGGCGGCTTTGGAACGCAAAGCACACCCGGCGCCGTCGTGCGGACTACTTGGGACACTTCACGCATCACCATCCGCCGCGCCTTTGGCTGGGCCGGCCCACCTGTTGGGGATCTGCACCTGCGCATTCATCACGATGAAGATTGCCAGGTCTATCTCAACGGCACCAAGATCGCAGACCTCAAGGGCTACACCACCGGCTACGTGCTCGTCCCCATCGCGCCGGAACACGAGAAGTTGCTCAACACCACGCTCAACGTGATTGCTGCGACTTGCAGCCAAACGGGCGGTGGCCAGTACTTGGATTTGGGACTGGTCTACCTGGAAGAAGTCGGCGATTGATTCTTCCAGGTTGCGAATGCCTGGCGAAACAGCCTTAGCCCATCATGTCGGTCAGCAGCTTTTGCGCGGCTTCGGCGATGACCGTTCCGGGGCCAAAGACTGCTGCGGCACCAGCTTGGTACAAAGCGTCGTAATCCTGTGGTGGGATGACGCCGCCAACGACCACTTTGATGTCGGGGCGGCCTTGCTTAGTGAGTTCTTCGACCAGTGCAGGCACCAGGACCAAGTGACCGGCTGCCAGGGAGCTGACGCCAACAATGTGCACATCGTTTTCGACGGCTTGGCGGGCGGTTTCGGCTGGGGTCTGGAACAGTGAGCCGATGTCGACGTCAAAACCTAAGTCGGCAAAACCAGTGGCGATGACCTTCTGCCCACGGTCGTGCCCATCTTGCCCCATCTTGGCAACCAACAGCCGCGGGCGACGTCCCTCTTGTGTTTCGAAGTCGTCGACGAGTTTGGCCACTTGGGCAACGGCGTCGTTGTCTGCGCCCATTTCGCCACTGTACACGCCCGAGATGCTGCGGATCTGCGCTTGGTGGCGGCCGAAGACTTTTTCTAGCGCGGCGGTCATTTCGCCGACGGTTGCGTGAGCGCGGGCGGCGGCTACCGAGAGG
>CAZMDZ010000229.1:0-6629 GCA_964565175.1 uncultured Planctomycetales bacterium | reverse complement strand
GTCGATCATTCTTCGACGCTGGATTGGACCAGCTTGCGCCAGCGGGTGATGCACATCGGCATGCGCAATTCGAATACTTTGGCGATTGCGCCGACGGCGACGATTTCGAATATCTGTGGGGTTAGTCAGTCAATTGAGCCGACTTACCAGAACTTGTTTGTGAAGTCGAACTTGTCCGGTGAGTTTACTGTGGTCAATCCTTATCTGGTTGCGGATTTGAAGCAGCGCGGATTGTGGGATGACGTGATGGTCAATGATTTGAATTACTTCGACGGTTCAGTGCAAGGCATTGACCGGGTGCCGGATGATTTGAAGGCGCTTTATGCAACTGCGTTTGAGATCGACCCGCGTTGGTTGGTTGAGGCGGGTTCGCGCAGGCAGAAGTGGATTGATCAGGCGCAGTCATTGAACTTGTACATGTCGGAGCCGTCGGGCAAGGCATTGGATAAATTGTACAAGCTAGCGTGGGCGCGCGGATTGAAGACGACGTATTACTTGCGTTCGATGGGGGCGACGGCGATGGAGAAGAGCAGCCATTCGACTTCGGTCGCGGAACTCCCTGGGCCAACTTCGACGCCTGGTTCGCAAGCACCGGAAGCTTGTTCGATTCTTGATCCTGATTGTGAAGCCTGTCAGTAGTTCAACCTCCAGCTCAATAGAAAGATGATTACGCACAACTGGGACGACCCCTTCGCCGCACTTCCAAAATCCGAACCGCCGCTACCGCAAGCGATGCCGACCTTGCACGAAGAACCGGTGCTAGCCGATCCGGTCGACGTCGCGCCGGTGAATCCGGATGACAAGCGGGTGGTGAATGGCATGACGGATATCAATCAGTTGGCGCCGTTTAAGTACCCATGGGCTTGGGATTATTTTTTGAATGCGAACAAGAATCACTGGACGCCATTAGATATCAACATGGCGCAGGACGTGCATGATTATCACCATAAGTTGACGATGGAGGAGAAGCATGTTTATGAAAACGTGCTGAGTTACCTGACGACGTCGGATGTGTTGGCGATGCGCAATATCGGTTTGGCGGTGATGGAAAAGATGTCGGCGCCGGAGCTGCAGATTTACCAGGCGCGGCAGGTTTATGAGGAGGCGCTGCATACGTGGACGTATCAGCACTGCATTGAAACGCTGAATCTTGACCAGGGCGAGATTTATAACCGTTACCGCGTGGTGCCGGAGATCAATGGCAAGATTCAAATTGCCAATCGCCGGTTGGAGTCGATTCTTAAGTCGGATGTGGATCTGACTGATCGCGAGTCCTTGCATAACTTCGTCATGGCGTATATTTTCTTCGCTGGCGTCTTTGAGGGCTGCTGGTTCTACAACGGATTTAGTCCTATTTTTGCGCTGCAGCGGCGCGGTTTGATGAAAGGTACGGCTGAACAACTGCAGTACATCATGCGCGACGAAGTGATGCACGCGTCCTTCGGTATTCGCGTGGTGCGTCAAATCATTCAAGAAGAAAATCTCACCCTAGATCCATCCGCCCTACGCGCAATGTGGGACGAAGCCGAAGCCGCCGAAGCTTCTTATGCCGGCTACATCATGCGCGATCCGATTCTGGGTTACTCCAAAGAGGATCACGTCGAGCAGTTCCGCTACATCGCCAACCGCCGCGCCAAGCAGCTCAAGGTTGCTCAGCCCTTCCCCGGCGCCGAAAGTGCGCTGCCGTGGTTGGATGAACAAGCCAACTTGCGTAAGGAGAAGAACTTCTTTGAAACGCGGGTGACGGAATACCAGACGGGTGGTGCGTTGAGTTGGGACTGAGAGAGCTCGGCCTTGTCAACTTTAAGCGGATCTGTGACGCCAACAGGCTGTGTAAATACCAAGCGAATCCCTTCTCGATTCCATGGAGCAATCTCTCTTCTCCGGATTAAACCAGTTCTCCCGCGAAGTTGCGGTGGAGCTGTTTCACCAATTCCCTTGGCTTGAGCAGCATGCGGAAGTGGAAGGAGAGTCAGCGAACGGAAATGGATTGCTGGTGATCAAATATTCTCCGCTGCCGATTCGGGAGCATTGCGAATTATGGATTGCGACGGAAAATGACGAAGTTACGGTTGGGTTTGGCATCTTCCATATGCATTTCCCCTGGCCCAAAGAGGAAGATGACCCTTATTGGGAAGATCCGGTTGATTTCTTACGTGGATTGTTCGAGGACCGCATCCTCATTGAGGATTGGACCAAAAGCGGAAAATGGACCGGCTCTACCGTTTTGGTCGACGGCGCTTCCCCGGACCTATCCGGTATGGAGGCGGAGCATGAAGTCTTCATTCGGTCTTGGTCAGGCAAGTTGGATCAACGCCATACCCTGGCTGAAGGATCGACTGAATAAGGAATTCGGAACCGACGAATCCGAATGAAATATTCATGACACTGCTTAGCTCCCTAGTCGTCGGCGGGACCTTCCTCATGGTCATCGCATTGGTGATGTCGAAGTTTTATGGTCGCTCGAAATCCATCCTGGATCATTGGGCGGAGGAGAATGGATTCGTCATCGTTGCCAAGGAACGGCGGTTTTTTCGCCGAGGTCCGTTTTTGTGGACGACCTCGCAGGGGCAAGACGTTTACCGCCTAACCGTGGACTGCAGAGATGGATGCCAGCGCTCCGCATGGGTGCGTTGTGGCGGATTTTTCAAAGGAATGTTCTCGGACAACGTCGACGTGCGCTGGGATTAAGATGGGGCGATGAAAAAGTGGATTGCCGTTATTTTTCCGTTTCTGTTTTCCAATGCCGACGACTCCGGCCAATCCGCTTTCCTCGGCGTATTCTCAGAATCCGACCTAGCCGAAATCGTTCGCCTTTCCGGAAGTCAATGGGGGACTGCAAGTTGATTCCCAACTGGAGCAAGGACGGCTTTGAACTCGAAGACGGCGAGGCTCTGCATGAAGAAGCGCCCCAAACTTTCTTGCTCCCCGACTTCGGAAGACGCAGTTCCTTAAAAGCAGGTGATCTCGTCAAGCTAGCTTTTCGCATTCACTTAGAAACTGAATCAGGCCAGTCCAAATGCGAGGTGGAACGAATGTGGGTAATTGTGAAAGAGGTGCACCCGACTCACTACATCGGCATCTTGGATAACGATCCAGTTTCTACCGACGGTATGAAATCCGGACTTGAGCTCGGGTTTCTCCCCAAGCATGTGATTGATATTTATGAGGAAGGATGAGCACCGACCATGAACGACATCCTTCTCGTCCCTTTGCTCGAACTCCATCGCGCTAAATCGTCGGTCACGCCGATGGCTGCGGGACACGACTCCGGGGCGATCCATGTTGCCGCTTGGGAACGCTAAGCCAAGGTCAACTGGCGTTTCCATGTGGCACATTATTTGAATCCTTGCAATTACTCCCAACAAACAGATATGTCACTTTTCTCCCTCACCCTCGCACTATCCCTCTCCACCTTCCAAACCGATCCTATCGGCGGTGAATATCAAAACTATGGAAACTTTAGCGGGACCATGGATCACGAGTATTTCGGCCAAAGCGTCAAGCCCGCTGGGGACTACAACAATGACGGCTTTGACGATCTCATCATCGGTCGAGCCATTGATTCGCCCGGAGGCTTAAATCATGCAGGCTCTGCAATAATAATGTCTGGTAAGGATGGGAGCACTCTTCATCAATGGGATGGAACAGTTGCCAGCGACCAACTCGGGAGTGGAGTGGCAAATGTCGGCGATATCGACCAAGATGGTGTGGATGACTTCCTCATTGGGGCTCGAGGAGCTTCCGGCAATATCTACGCTTCGGGCATCGCCTACCTCTATTCGGGGGCAAGCAACGTATTGCTCTATCAGCTAGAAGGCGAAGAGGCTGGAAGTTGGTTTGGTGGCTATGTAACTGGGGGTTCAGATTTCGACTCGGACGGGATTCCAGATCTCCTGATTTCCTCCCCTGGCTATACCGGGGGCGCTGTATACGACTCGGGTCGGGTCTACGCGTATTCAGGAGCCGATGGAGCACTGCTTTACGATTTGAGACTAATCTCTAATCCGACGATTATCGGTGACGTCACAGGGGATGGTGTGAATGACCTGATTTATGGGGACCCGTATTACGGTAGGACCCGCTGGGGGTGTAAGGGTCGTGCCGTCATTTATTCCGGAGCAACCGGGGATGCTACCTACTCCTGGGTTGGCCCTAACAACAACAGTTATATCGGTGGTGCAGTTGGTGGCTTGCCGGATCAAAATGGAGATGGAATCGATGACTTCTTCATCCGCGAGCCTGACGTCAACTATGCGATGGTTCTTCAAGTCTACTCTGGGGCAGATCCAACTGTAAAATTGCCGCCAATTGCCAGTGTTCCGGGTTCCAGGCAGGCCACAGATTGTGCCGTCGCAGGCGATGTGAATCAGGATGGGATTGTCGATTTGTTGATTGGGGAATGGCCACATAATGGAAGTGGTCTCCCTCCCTGTGGGCGTACGGTAATTCTCTCCGGGGCAGATGACACCGTATTACACGAGTGGCTTAGCAAGGGGGACTCTAGACTCTATGGAGGGCTTTGCTCGGCGGCCGGCGAGCTCAATGCCGACGGTATTCCTGAATTCATTATTGGAAACTTCTACGTCAGCACCCAAGGCCTGTTCCAAAACGGTTATGTAAGTGTTGTGGGATACACGCCCTTTATTGGTTTGAGCCAAGCAGAACTTTCTGCATCTATAGGTGGAAGTGTCGATTTGCAGCTGCGTTTTCCCGAATCGCAAGCCGGTACCGCCTACAAGGTACTCATTTCAGAGCGCGGGAAAGGTGCATGTGAATACGGCGTCATGATCCCGCTGGTTTACTCGCCGCTGGTAGTGCAGTCCTTTATGGGCAACTACCCAATCGCGGCAACTCACGCCCAGGGTGTGCTGGATCAAAATGCCGAGGCCACCTGCAGTTTCTCCGTAGCACCTGGCGCCGCCAACTCGTGGATTGGCCGCAGCTTCACCTTCGCGGCAATTTCAAACGTGGCAGGTGGGGAGGCCGAATTGAGTTCTGCCCCTGTCTCGGTGACCATTCTTCCCTAATGGTCCGCGCGGGGAGTGTCTGGCTTGGCTATTGCTTTGCGCTGTGCATGATTCGGCGATTACAATCAACGCGAAGTCTTGAACGACATCCTCCTCGTCCCTTTGCTCGAACTCCATCGCGCGCTTGATGAAGCGGGTGGAGTTCAGGATGCTGAGATGGTGCACGCCGCGCTATATGGACCCCGAGAGCAACTTGATGAGTTCCTAGTCTCCAACACCTTATGGGGTGGCATGGGGTCGATTGCAGATCAATGCGTATACCCGGACAATCAGCCATTACCACCCGCGCAGAAATCGAGAATCCATAGAGCGATGGTGAATTTGGGAGAGGCCCAAATCCAATTGGGCTTGGTCAATCAAAAAACAGAGATGTGGACTTCCGCATTCAAAATGCAATTGCCGCCAGGACCAGACGCGAGATTAGTCGTGGCCGAATGGGCGCAAGGACGGAACTTGCGCTTGCAGGAAAACAACGCCTATTCCATGCCAGCCGCCGCCATGATTTTGCGCTGGCTAGAACTCGCTCACGACGCCATCATCGATGACCGCAGCTGGGAATCCAGCGGTTACGGTAACAATCGCGCGTTCACCGATTTGTGTGAGCAAATCATTCACACTTTCACCTACGATTCGGCATGCTGAGTTTCGCATTGACTCTACTCCTTGGCCTTCAAACGGCAGGTGATCCTCAAGTTCACCAAGATTCCAACCACCAGCGCCCCAACATCCTCTTTTGCCTCGCCGACGACTGGGGCTGGCCGCACGCTGGTGTGTATGGCGACCCGGCGGTGAAAACTGCGGCCTTTGATCGCATCGCTAACGAAGGGGTGCTGTTCACTCATGCGTTTGTCTCCAGTCCATCTTGCACGCCCAGCCGCAACGCGCTGATCACCGGCCAGCAGTTTTATCGATTGGAGCAGGGCGCGAGTTTGTGGAGCACTTTGGATGTCGAGTACCCGAACTTCATGCACCTCCTGCGCGATTCGGGTTATGAAGTTGCTCATTGGCGCAAGGCGTGGGGGCCGGGCAATTTCAAAAAAGGTGGCTACGTCGAGCATCCGTGCGGGCCGAACAGCAAATTCCCGGACTTTCTTGAATATCGTGATCAGAGCAAACCCTTTTGCTTCTGGTTCGGCACGAGTGATCCGCACCGCGGATACAAAAAAGGCAGTGGGGTAGATAGTGGCATCGACCTTGAGCAGGTGCACGTGCCGAGCTTCTATCCCGATACGCCGGAAGTGCGCAGCGACATTGCCGATTACTACTTTGAAGTTCAACGTTGGAATGAAGACGTCGGCAAAGCCCTGGCGTTATTAGAGGAGCGCGGGGAATTGGAAAACACGATCGTGGTGATGTCCGGCGATCACGGCATGCCGTTCCCGCGGTGCAAAGCGAATCTCTACGACTGGGGTGCGCGGGTGCCGCTCGCGATTCGATGGGGGAAGAAGATCGAAGGCAGCCGCACCGTGACGGATTTCGTTTCCTTCACCGACCTCGCGCCGACGTTTTTACAAGCCGCAGCAATTCCAGTCCCCACCCAAATGACCGGGCAATCTCTGCTCCCCGTCCTTCAGTCCAATCAACAAAGCCGCGTCGACG
>CAZMDZ010000228.1:0-6639 GCA_964565175.1 uncultured Planctomycetales bacterium | reverse complement strand
CAAAGCCCGATCCTTGATTGCCAATGCATTGAGCCACAACCAACATGGTTGGTTGGCTGGCGCGTTGCTCGTTTTCCTCCCCGCCTGCAGTAGTGCTATCCCCCACCATGCTCAAAACGCTGAGATGAAACGTAAGGCAGAGGCGCAAGCGGAGGCTCAGGAACAATCGGTCGATGAATGGAAGCAGTCACGCAGTCAAATTTTGCGCACTTTCGCCTTCCGCGCTTTGGAGCGTAACTTGACTGAAGAGAGCCAGGAATACCTCCAGCAAGCCTGCGATCTGGACCCAACCGACGTGCAATCCCACGCCACTCTAGCTCGTTTGTTCTTAACCGAGAACGACGCTGAGGCTTCGCTGGCTTACGCCCAGCAAGGCATGGAATCTACACCAGGCAACCTCGATTTGTCGCTGGTTTACGCAGCCGCGTTGGCTGAAACGGATCAATGGGATCGCGCCACTGACGAGTTGGAGAAAGCAACCGATTGGGAAGCGATCGCCCGCAGCCCAGAGTTAGCGCGCGCAATGATGTTGCATTACGCCTCCTCGGGCTCGATGGACAAAGCTCGTGAGTTTGTTGAGCAGATGCAGATTACGCATCCAGACAACCCGTACACCTACGCCATGCTGGGCGACTTGTTCCTTGCCTCGGGCGACGTCCGCAATGCGGCTGAAGCTTATATGAGTGCGCTGAACATCGACCCCGATATGCCTACTCCGCGTATCATTACCGAGGAGCTGTCGCTGGCCAACGACACCAGCATGAACCCGATTTTGGTCGCCGCGACGGTAGCTGAGGACAATCAAGACTGGGCGGGTGCAGAGCGTTTGTACCGCTTCTTGGGCCAAACTCCAGATGCTGGATTAGAGGTGGAAGTGGGGTTGGCTCGCGTACTCTGGCACCAGCAAAGGCTGGAGGAAGCCGTCAGTATTTTGGACTCGTTGCCGAGCAGCGATTTCACTTGGCGCGAGTACATGTTGTTGGCCAAAATCGCCATCGGCAACCGAGATTGGGAGAAGGCGCATGCCGCTCTGGTCGTGGCCAAACAGCGCCGCCCAAACTTGAAAGCCGCCGAATTGCTGCTGACGCACGTTAAGCAAAAATTGGCTCAATAGTCCGGATTTGCCGCCGAAAAGGGGGTAGCGATGCATACCCCCCCTCCAAGCAAAGCTACCGGACCCATCCCGCTGCCGGACGCGATCAACATCTCCAGGATTGAAGAACTGGAGACGTTGTTTGAAGAATGTTCACGCTTGGGCCGCGTAGTATTTGACGGCTCCGAGGTCCATGACCTGGACTCCCGCGGCTTTGAATATCTGGTCAACGGCGTCGAGCAGTTGAACCTGGACGGCGTATCGACGGAGATCGAGAACCCCTCCGAACCGTTACGTCAGGCGCGCGAAGCGCTGCGCCAATCTCAACGACTTCCTTTTACCCAAGATTGCGAAACGGCTCCAGAGACGGAGTTGCCGATCAATTTGACCGACGCGTTGCTGGATGTAGGTTTGGTCAATGATGTCGATCTGAATATCTGCAGCAACGAAGCTACGGCCAAGGGAATTGGCCTGAAACGTGCGTTGGTCGATGCCAAGATCGTGACCGAAGACGATCTGGCCTACGTTTACGGCCGTCAACATCAGCTGCCGGTAGTGGCGCCGTTAGCGGCGGGAATCCTGGACGTGCGCATTGAGCACGGGGTACCGACCAACGACCTCCGACGCCACGGCGTGCTTCCATTCTTGGTGATGGAAGACGTGATGGCAGTAGCGGTGGAAGACCCTTCCAATGTTTATGCCGTCGACCTGGTTCGACGTTCCACCACCTTGCGCGTAGTCGCATCGGTCGCTACACCGTCGGAGATTCAAGCAGGTCTAGACTTGCTGCAACGATCGGCGAGTAAGGCGCTGAATGACACCCAAACTCGCGTTGAGGACAGCGTATCAGCGGCCGAACGGTTGGACAAAACCTTGATGAATGCGCTGATCGAAGGCGCATCGGATATCCACATCGAACCAGGCGAAAATAGCTATCTGATTCGCTACCGCGTGGACGGGCGTTTGCGCGAGGTGGAACACGTTAACCCGGACCAGGGTTCGTCCTTGGTGGCGCGGGTTAAAGTGGTTGCTGATTGCGACATTTCAGAAAAGCGGTTGCCGCAAGATGGTCGCTACCACTTCAAAAGTGGTAGCCGTGACGTCGATTTGCGCATCAACACTTTGCCGACCGTGTATGGGGAAAAAGCGGTCATGCGTATTTTGGACCGCACCGAGCAAAGTCCCAAGTTGGACGTGTTTGGATTTTCGGGGCGAGATCTTGATGTCCTCCGTGAATCGATCAAAGAGTCCCACGGCATGGTGCTGGTCACGGGCCCGACGGGTTCGGGTAAAACGACCACGCTGTATTCGGTTTTGGCGGAAATCGTGACGCCTGAGATCAACGTTTCGACGGTAGAAAACCCGGTGGAACGCTCGCTGGATAACGTCAACCAGACGCAGGTCAACCCGAAGGCCGGACTCAAATTCAGCACTTGCTTGCGCGCACTTCTGCGCCAAGACCCTGACGTCATCATGATCGGTGAGATTCGTGACCATGAAACGGCTGAAATTGCAGTGGAAGCCGCACTGACTGGTCACTTGGTGCTAGCCACCTTGCACACCAACGACGCGCCGTCGGCGGCGACCCGTTTGATCCAAATGGGCATCGAACCGTTTTTGGTTTCCGCCACCTTGCGCCTGGCAATGGCCCAGCGATTGGTCCGCCGCTTGTGTGATTCGTGCAAAACGCCAGTTGTGCACCCACGCGAAGTTTTGGAAAAATTCGCTCGAGCCGGGTTAAACCCCTCTGCCCAGCATTATGCAGCTTCTGGCTGCCCAGCCTGCTGCGGAACCGGCTATTCAGGCCGACGCGGCGCCTTCGAAATCATGGAAGCTACCCAGGAAGTTCGAGATTTAATCGCCCGCAACCCAACCAGCGATGAAACCGCTGAACTGGCATATACCCAAGGAATGACTTCACTTCTGCAAGATTGCATCCGCAGAGTAAATGATGGGGTCACCACTCTGGAAGAGGCCCTGAGGAACGGAGGAGTCGAGTGAGCCCGGGCATCTTAAAAGTAGGGAAAACCGCTGAGGCGTCCGCCTTGGGCGGTTCGATCTCGGTGTCTGGAAATTCAAAGGAAGAGAAGGCAGTCTCCAAAGAGTCTGCGCTAATCGATCATCGGCTCAAGATTCGGCCGAAGGAATCTTTGTACATCCTGATCCAGCTCAAAGCCATGCTCGAAGCGGGCGTGCCGATGCTGGCATCGTTGCGCACTTTGATTGAGCACGCCCAAACGGCGAAGCAGGAAAAGGTGCTAGTCAAGATCACCACGGTGGTCGAGGGCGGTAGTGACTTGAGTTTTGCCTTGGGTTGCTTGCCAAATTGCTTTGAAAGCTACATCATCCACCTGCTGGCTGCCGGCGAACGGGCTGGCGCGTTGGACGAGGCCTTGGAACGCGCGGTGCAATTGGTGCGCAAACAAATGGCCTTGCGAGGCAAAATCGCTGGCGCACTGGCCTATCCAGCTTTCCTTCTATTCTTCACGGCCACCATTACAACGGGTATTTTGATTTGGCTGGTTCCCAAGTTTGAAGGCATGCTGATGGCGAAACCCGATCAACTGCCGGGTTCGACCAAAATCGTATTGGCTGCGTCCATCTTCCTGCGCAGTTCGCCGATGACTGCGGCAATCCTTGCCGCATCGGTGATCACCGGACTGATTTTCCTACTCAAAAACCAGCGCTTCCGCGGTTTGGCTTTCCATGCCTTAAGTCGACTGCCGGTCATTGGCACCTTTATTCACAAGGCCTACATCGCGCGTTCGGTGACCACGCTAGCATCCACCCTGGAGTCGGGTGTGCCCATTTTGACCGGCCTTGAACACGCCCACGATGTCGCCATGCTGCCGAACCTACAGAAAATGTGGATCCGCTCCAGCGAAGTTGTGCGCGATGGTTTGCCACTGCACAGTGCATTAGCCGAGGCTGACCTACCGCCAGCGCTGATGCAAATGATGATTGCTGGCGAGACCTCGGGTTCTCTGGATGAGAGCCTGCGAACTGCCGCGGTTTTCCTTGACCGGGAAACTGACGCAGCCTTGAAAACCTTCACCGGATTGCTGGGTCCGGCCACAGTAATGATTGCTGGCCTCGTGGTTGGCTTTGTGGTTGTGGCCTTGATGACCCCGATTCTCCAACTGTCCAAATTCATCAGCTGATGAAACTCCACCGTCACTCCAACTCTTCCCAGCGTGTCCGGCGCAGCGGCAGAGACGGTGGTTTTTCTTTGATCGAAGTCATCGTTTCGGTTGCCCTCATTGTGTTGGTGGCCACCACCGCGCTCGCCTCGCTACGGACCGGGCTACGAACATTGGGCGGAACCGAACAAGCTGCACGAGCCGTCGACGCCATTCGCGAATACCGTGAATTCACTTACGGCTCAACCGTCGCCGAAATGGACGCCCTCGACGGAACCACGACCTCCGCAGTCTTAGCCGACGGCACCAGTCTCCCCGATTCCTCCGACATGACCTTAAACATTAGCGTAGTCCCGGTGGACGACGATGACCCCGAAACGCAAGTGGATGCCGGGTCTTCCAATACCAGGCTGGTCACCATTTCCGCCTACGCCCACGGTCGCAAACTCCAACAAGCATCATGGCTCATCGTCGACATCTAAGCCAAGGCGGGTTTTCGCTGATGGAGGTCCTGATCGTCATGACCATTGCCTTGGTCATGCTCGGCCTAGCCGTACCCGTGATCCAAAGCAGCGACACCGTCAGTTCAGACGTGCGCCGCCTGGTCGCCGACGTCACCCGAGGCCGCTCTTGGGCGCGCACGACCTGGCGTACCACCACCGTTGACGTTGATTCCATCAACCGCCGATGGCGCATTGAAGATGAAAACGGAGACGTCGTCATCACCAGCGATTCCGACGCAAATGGTTGGCGCACCTTAAGAGATGGCGTCAGCTTCCTGGGCAATGGCAATGAAACCATGGACTTCGTTTTTGACGCCGATGGCCGCAGCCCCACCTCCGCATCGGTCCTGTTGCGCGGTGGCGATAGTACCTGGATAGTCAGCTGCTCACCTTTAAGTGGCACAGTAACTGCAGAACCCGTGGGGAACTAATGAAAACTTTACGATCATCAACTGCAACGGGTTTCACCATCGTCGAGATGCTGATCTCGATGACCATTGCCATGGTTTTGTTGATGGGAGCCTTTTTCAGCACCTCGGAAACTTACGCCGTCGTTCGCCAAGGTGACGCCCGCGTCCACACTCAGGTTCACGCCCGCCGCACACTTGAGCGGATCACCAAAGATTGCCGATACGCATCCTCGATCGAAATCAGCGGCACCGAGGACGTGAACCGGACCATGACTCTGACCACTGGCCTAGACAATGATGAATGGGTCTGGCGCTGGACCAGAGACAGCGAGTCATTGACGGTCAGTGATAATGAGCAATTGGAAGAAGTGGTCACCGGTATCACCGCTTTTGCCATTGATACCGAAATCAACGATGAAGGCGCTATTTCCCGGATTGCGTTGAAATGGACGCTACGTGAAAACCAAGGCGCAGAGGCCGGCCAAGGGGGCAGTGGGCCCTTCGTTGATCTGGCCGCTTCCACATGGGTGCGTAAAGCGGCCGATTAAGGGAAAATTTGGCGCAATTTCTCATCACTTAGCTTGGTGAATTAGCCGCAATTGGAATAGCCATATCCTGGCCGTGAACTCCCAGCACACGTTCCAATTCCGATGAAAGTCTTGCACCAAAAGAAACTCGCTGAGCAAAACGGCTTCGCTTTGATCATGGTGCTGTTGATCACGACCACTTTGGCCTATCTATCCTTAAGTTCTTTTAGCTCGATTGAATCCGAGGTCGCGATTCAACGGCAGGAAACCGATTCGGTTCGGGCTGAACTTGCAGCTCAGGCGGGCATTGAACATGCCAAGCGTATGATCCTCAACAACCAGTCATGGGATGGAACCGACGACTGGGTCAGCCTAGGTACAGCAAGGTTTCAAGTCACGACTTCCCCGTCAGGTGAAAATATTGAAGTCGAAGTAGAAGGCCGTTCTGGCGACGGCAAACGGGTGCTCACAATGGAGTTCCAGGTGCGTGGAGCGGAAAACGAGATGGAGGACGTCGGTTGTTGGATTTTGACCTCGGATATTGATATGTCAAAGTGCCACTTCAACACCAACTTATTCGTGGCTGATCAGGCCGGTGCGGTCTATGACTACAAACTGGATGCGCTTGGCAATCAAACTTGGACCCTGAACACCGACAACTTAGGTTCGACTTCGATTTCCAATACCAAAGTCAACCATACCGCATACCAGTTTAGTGATTCGAGTTGGTTTAAGGGCAACTACGACAAGGTCGTCATGGATACGCCGTTTTATATGCCCTCTTGGAACCTGGACAACTATTTGATTCCGGGGGATGACAAGATAATTCTCTATGGTGTGGAAGAACTCAGCGAAGTCAATTTCCACGATACTGTCGTGGTGGTGCTCGATGCGGGCGACACTTTAAATGTCAACGATTGCAACCTGCACGGAGGTTTGGTGGTTTATGTAGAGCCAGACTGGGAT
>CAZMDZ010000227.1:0-6655 GCA_964565175.1 uncultured Planctomycetales bacterium | reverse complement strand
GCCGAAGCCGCCGACGTCTTGTTTTTTGCCTTCGTCGCCATGACCCGCGGCAAAGTAACTCTAGCCGACGTGTCCGAAGTCCTTCGCAAGCGCGCTCTAAAAGTGCGCCGTCGGCCAGGGAATGCCAAAGTCGAATCTGTGGCTGCCGCCAACACAGTCTTTCTTCCCACTGTTGCCCCTGAGGTCGCAGCCAACTCAACCCCCGATTCCAAATTTCAATGCAACTTGGATGAAGCCACCATGACTACCGCTTCGGAGATTCTTCAGGCAGTTGAATTAGAAGGCGAGAATGCGGTTCGCCGTTACGCAGAAAGGTTTGGGGACTGCGAGCCTGGAGCACCATTGGTTCTTACAAAAGATGAATTAATCGCAGCGGCAAAATCCGCACCGCATTCGATGGTGCAAGTCCTGCAACGCACCGCCGACCGAATTCAAACATTTGCCCAAGCCCAGCTCGAATCCATCCAAGAATGCCAGGTCGACGCCCACGGCATGGCTTGCAGCCAAGAAATCGCGCCGGTGCAACGTGCTGGTTGTTACGCGCCCGGCGGACGTTATCCGCTACCGTCTTCGGTGTTGATGACTGCGATCACCGCAAAGACCGCTGGCGTTCAGGAAGTCATTGTTGCTTCGCCCAAACCTAGCCAAGCGACCTTAGTTGCCGCCGCGATTGCGGGCGCCGACAAGTTTTTGGTCGTCGGCGGTGCCCAGGCGATTGCAGCAATGACATTTGGCATTCCTGGCCTCGACCCGTGCGACGTTATCGTTGGTCCGGGCAATCGCTTTGTCACCGCGGCAAAAAAACTGGTCCAAGGTCGAGTGGGAATCGACATGCTTGCCGGTCCATCGGAGCTCATCGTCGTTTCCGATGGAACGGGCAATTCCAAAATCATCGCCGCCGATCTGCTTGCCCAAGCGGAACACGACCCTGACGCCTTGCCGCTGTTTTTCACCACCTGTCAAGCACAAGCGGACACCGTGCAGGCCGAGCTCCCGAACACCTTTCCTTGCAACTGGCAGAGCCTTCTTCCTTCCGTGCAAAAATCCAAAACTACGGCGCCCTCTTCGAGGGTGAAGCCGCGGCCGAAGTTTTCGGCGATTATGGAGTCGGACCGAACCACGTCCTTCCGACCGAGGGCAGTGCGCGCTTCAGCGGTGGGCTTTCCGTGTTCAACTTCCTGCGCATTCGAACCCGGATGTCGGCATCAAATTCAAGCCAGTCCGATGGACAATGGGCTGAATCTGTTTCCAACAATCTGATTCAGGATGTCGTCGAACTTGCGCGAATGGAAGGACTGGAAGCCCACGCACGAGCAGCATCGCTGCGTTGCAAACCATCGAAGCGAAAGCGCTGGCCGGTGGCTTAAGCCTCTTGTGCTTCCGGCGGAGCTGGCAAAGTCATCGCCAGGCCGATGGGGATCAGCAAGAAGCCAGCGCCCATCCAGTACGGCGAAACCGATCCGAATTTCCAGTACAGCGTGGCGCCAATGATCGGACCCACCGCGCGGCTAAGCGAACCCATCGAGCGGAAAGTCCCCAGCGCCAATCCTTGGCGTTCGGCCGGAGAGTAGCGCGAAACCAACGCACTCAAACAAGGCATGACAAAAGCACTGCCCACTGCCATGCACGCCAATCCGGCGTAAAGCATAGGCGTGGAATGAGCGGCGCCGATGATGCCAAAAGCGGGGACCGTCAGCATTAAGCCAAAGCGGGCGAGTTTGCGCTCGCCGTGTTTGGGTGCCATTTTGCGCACCGCGCCGCCTTGAATGCCGGCGATGATAAAGCCGACGAAAACGAACATGATTGCCAAGTCGGTGTGGCCGTAATCGAGTCGTTCCGACGCCAGGAAGGTGAGGGTGAATTCAACTCCGGCGAAGGCGGTCAGGTATAGGAAGTACAACAGGTTGGTGCGCGGCAAACCGTCGATATCCAACTCGCGCAAACCGGCGAATGGGTTGCGGCTGCGCTTGCTGACGTCGCCGCGTTTTTCCTCGGGCAGCGTTTCCGGGAAGCGCTTAGCGACCCACAGCAGGTTGATGATGGCCAGCACCATCGACGCCATCGCCGCTCCAGAGAACGGGTTGATGGCGAAGGTTCCCTCACCTGTAGGCAGTTCAATGCCGACGAAAATCGCGCCCAGAGCCGGGCCAAGAATGAAACCCAAACCAATCGCCATACCCACCATGCCCATGCCTTTGGCGCGGTCCTTGGCTTCGGTGGTATCGGCAATGGCGGCCGACGCAGTCGAGATGTTGCCCGCCATCGCACCACCAAACAGGCGCGCGGCGACCAGCACCCAGAAGCTACCGGCCAACCCCCATAGTAAGTACGAAGCAACAGTGCCGACCAAGGTCATCAGCAAGGTTGGACGTCGGCCGATGCGGTCGGAAAGGCCTCCCCAAATTGGCGCGAAGAAGAATTGCAGTAGGCCGTAAAGGGAACCGAGCAATCCACCGAACAAAGTGTGGACCGCGTTATCGTCGCCACCGGTGAAGCCACCGAGCCACTCGACCAAACGACCGAGCGAACTATCGGCGCCTTCTTGGGCGAAGTAGTGATCGAGCATCTCCGGGAACAGCGGGAAGATGATCGAAAAGCCGACGATGTCGAGGAACACCGTCAAAAAGACGATGCCGGTCACAGAGCGGGTGGCGTTGGTCATGGGGGGGAGCTGCGGTTGACGGCGCGGGCTATTCGGACAAGGTCAGTATGTAGGCCACCAAATCGGCGATTTGTACCTCGCTCAAAATATTGTCGTAAGCGGGCATTGGCGTGCCACCGATTCCAACTCGGATACTACGCTCTAAATCTGCCGCCGTGTCACCGCTGCGCCACGGACGCTGGGTGAAATCGCCGGGAATAGCGGGGTTTCCCCACATGTCTTTGAGTACCCATCCGCCCAGCGCTGGCTCCCAGGTCTGCGGACCCTTGCCGCTGCCGTCGTGACCGTGGCAAGTGGCGCATGCTGCTTTGGCCGAAGTGTAAAGTTCGGCGCCCAGCTTGGCGTCGCCTTTCAGTCGGGTAGCTTCCTGGCGGTGGTGGAATGAGGCAGTTTCTTCCATTTCGTCGTTGCGCTGGGTCCGAATGGCGGCCACGCCGATTTTCATGACCTGGAGAACCTGAAGTTCGCGTTCCACGGGGTCGTTGGATTGAGTGAACGCTAGCAGTTGGTTCAACGCCGACGCAACCGAACGTTCCAACGCGTGCCGCATCAGCAGATGGTCGAGGTACTGGCCGACGTCGGAATCGTTGCCGACGCGAACCGAGCATCCATCCTTGGGGCGGGCGGAAAGAGTGCGCGTGAGGTAGGCTTCCAAGTCTGCCGCCAACGGAAGAGAGGTGGCCAAAGTCGACTTGTATTTGGTGGTTCCCGATGAAAAATCACGCGGAGGTCGCGGTTCCTCTGTGGCTAGGGGGCCGTCACCGCCCCCGGATAGGCCGTGACAGTCGGCGCAGTTTTGGACGTAATCTGCACGGCCGTTGAGCAAGGATGGATTGTCATCGCTCTTGCCCCATGACTTCGGCCAGGCGGGGCTTTCCCAGCTACCGACCTCGTGTTCGAGGATGTCAGCGAAGAGCTGCTCACGTTCGGCTCCCCAATTTAGAGCTTTGGTGCGCGGCGAGAGCGCGGCCGAAAGCGAGAGAGTGGTGGTGCTGGTTTCTTCGCCGCAGCCGGGGAGGCCGATGATCAGTCCCGCGATCAGGACGGCCGGAGCGAATCTCGGCCGTGAGCCAGGTAGAACAGCAGCTTGATTGGTGGCGAAACGGAGGAGTGCTCGTGCAAAGGGCATCGGCAATAGGATAGGGGCGTGGGCAAAACCTTCCTCCTACTTGGATTGGCCGGGGCGGCCGGCACTTGGGCGCGCGTCGGGCTGAGCCGCGGGCTGCAGCATCTCACTGGTTGGTCGTTTCCGGTCGGCACGCTGACGGCGAACTGTCTGGGCTGTTTTCTGTTCGGCCTGCTGTGGCTGGCGGTCGAAGAGGGGCGAATGCTGAGCGAGGAAACGCGCTGGTTGTTAACTCTCGGTTTCCTTGGTGCATTCACAACTTTTTCCACTTTCGCCTTTGATACCGGCAGCTTCTTGCGCCATGGAGAGTGGTTGCAGGCCACCGGCAACCTAGTCGCCAACAATGTTTTGGGCTTGCTGTGTGTATTTGCTGGCATTCGCGTGGCCCAGGCCGTGATTTCTGGCCAAGCAAGTGCGTGATTTCGTCGTTGCTTAGTTATGAGAAGTTGGACTTGGATGAAATTGGCGGCGGCTCTGACGGGCTTGAGCCTAAGCGCTTGTCAGGCGCCAAACAAAATAGATTCGGCGCCCGCCGAAAATGAGAATGCGGCTGCCTCTTCAGCTGAACACATCGGACCTTGCATTCATGGGCGAGTGACGGATGTGCAGCTCCCGAATCATTCAGACGCTTTGGTTGAGTTGAGCTTTCATTGCGGCTTGGAAGAAATCGCGGCGATTGAATAACGCAACCAAGTTTTGTTGACCGCTATACTCCTTCCATGAAATGGTTGGCGCACGCGTCGATGTGGCTGATGGCTGCGGGCTTAACCGCCCAGGAGCCGGAGCCTGGTTCGGATCAAGCAGAGGCTGAAGAGTCGAAGCAATCCTCCCAGCAACAACAAGAGGAATCTGCGAAGCCCTTCAAGCAGGAATTCGCTCCAATCATTCCGATGTGACCTGGCTGACCAGGAGAAGGCGCTCCAGTTTGGGGCGCAGGCGATTTGATGGTGAAGCCGTGGAGTTTTTCGATGCGCCAGGTGCTGGTCAAAGGCAGCAACCGCGCACCGACGGAATTTTCACTGGTAAGACAGTTCGGTGAATCTTTCCGCGCAGGTGTGGAATTCATGCCGCGCGCCGATCGATGGCATCCGGTGTGGAACTACCGGATTTTTGAAGCGACCGAGGCGCACCCGGCTTTGGCGATTGGTCAAAGCAGTGCATGGCCCTCTTCAAAGACTTCGGGTTCGGCGTTTACGCTGACCACCGCCCAAGGATTCGGCAACGGCTTGAGCGGCTACTTGTCGGTCAGCTACGCGCCGGACGGCGATTTGTGGCAGGTGCCCGGCGGCATCAACTGGCGCTTCCACGAGCATTGGTCGTCGCGCTTAATGTGGGACGGCGGCAAGCTGCATCCAGTGGTCACCTTTCACCAGGATGTGTGGAGCATGAGCTTGCTGCTACTCGACGGCGAAGACCCGACGTTGTCGATGTCGGTTGGGTTTTAGTCCGTCGACCGAAAATCTATTTGGCTGAGCGCTTTTTGTGCTTGGCCAAAGGTCCTCCATATTGATTCACCAGCGCGTCGGTGCGGTTACGCAACTGGGATAGGATTTTGGAGTGATCGGGGTCGTTGGCGAGGTTGATCAATTCGTTCGGGTCGTTGATCAAGTCGTGAAGAAACTCATTGTTCTTGGCCTGGTCAAAGTAGCGCGCGTATTTGAACCGTCGGGTGCGCACACCTTCCCAGGAAATGTTGGGGCGTAGAGTGACGTGTTCAAAGAACATTTCTTGCCGCCACATTTTTGGGATGCGGCCAGACACCATCGGCGCGAGATCCATGCCCTGGTATTGAGGGGGAATGGGAACGCCAGCGAAGGATAAGAAGGTGGATGGAAGATCCAGGTTCATCGCCGAATAGTCGATGACTTTGCCGCGGGCAGCGTCGGCGTCTTGGCGCGGGTCGTAGATGATCAAGGGCACGCGCAGCGATTGCTCGTAGTGGGACCACTTGCCAGCGAAACCGCGGTCGCCCATGTAGTAACCGTTGTCGGCGGAGTAGACGATGATGGTGTTGTCGGCCAATCCTTGAGCTTTGAGTTCGGCGAGTACGCGACTCATGGCGTGGTCAATGCCGGAAATCATGCGGAAGTAGGCGCGCATGTTGAGCTGATACTTTTCGGGTGTATCCCAGCGCCAGTGGAAGCGATCGCGGTGAATTGAATTTTTGAGATAGTCCGGTTGGCTGTCGAAAATCTCCGGGTCCGACAATCGCGGCGTCGGAATTTCCACATCGTTATACAAACCGTCGACGGCTTTCGGCCACGGGTAATGGCCAATACCGGGGCGGTGGTCGCTGTCCTCGGCGTGGGCGGCGTTGAACCACAAGTTGATTGCGAAAGGTTGATCTTTGGGTAACTCCTTGAGAAACTTGATCGCATGATCCGCCACAATTTCGGTTTCGTGGCGCTTGCTGCCGTCGGCCATGGTTTTGATGAACGGATTCGGATACACCACTTTGAATTCATCAAAAACCTCTTTGGCGACGAACTCCTTGGGCATGCGCACGTGAAACTTGCCGTAGTGAGCCGTGCGATAACCAGCTTGTTTCAACAACGCCGGGTAGAGATGAGTGATCGCATCCGGCCGCGGCCAATCCGGGTGATCGTCTCGGCCGAAAGATCGCGCCGTCATTCCATTCAACAAGGTGGTGCGGCTGACCCAGCAAATCGAATGGCTGACGAACATGTTTGAAAACCGAACGCCGCGCTCCGCCAAGCTGTCGATGGTGGGGGTTTTGATAATTGGATGACCAGCGCAGCCCAGCGTGTCATTGCGCTGATCGTCGGTCAGAAAAAAGATGATGTTCGGCGGCGGTTCCTCGGCGGCGGTGGCTGGCACCTGAGCGAATGCCGGCAGGCTGAAAAGGG
>CAZMDZ010000226.1:0-6670 GCA_964565175.1 uncultured Planctomycetales bacterium | reverse complement strand
GCTTCCTGGACGACCAACGTGCCAGCCGGTACGTCAGGCGTAAACGTTTGGCTGCAGTCGGTGCAGATGAATAACAAGAGCGCTGTACTCAGTGCCGTGATTCAGTAACTGCTCGCCGCTGCGCTGCGACGGCCGTTGGGTTTACCCAGCGGCCGTTTCTTTTTGCGGTTGGGCGACGAAGCGCATAAAGGTAAACAGTAGAACAAAGCCAATCACAATCGAGAACCAGAACGAGGTGCCGTAAAGCGCAGTTGGGATGTAGCCAATGACCACGGCAATAATTGCTGTGACGATGGCATAGGGCGCTTGGGTTCGGACGTGAGTAATATGATTACATTTCGACGCCGCCGACGACAAGATTGTGGTGTCGGAAATCGGCGAGCAGTGGTCGCCAAAGATGGCGCCTTCGAGCACCGCACCGATGGAAAGAATGAGCAATCCGTGGGGACCATAGGGCGTGTTTTCGCCTAGGTGGTAAGCCAACAGCACCACGTTGGGTTGCATGATTGCCATCGTCGTCCAAGAGGAACCCGTGGCAAAGGCGACGAAGCACGACGCTAAAAATAAAATGATCGGCAACCAAGCGCCGTCGATGATGCCTTGAAATGCAGAAACCAGATAGGTCGCTGTTCCGAGTTCGCCGCAAACCTTGCCAATCGCCCAGGCAAAGAGCAGGATCATGACCGCATCTTTGAAGAGGATGCGAATGCCGTTTGCTGTGGTTCGGGTGGCTTCCGCGGCGCTGAGCAGGCGTTGGCCAAGTCCCATGATGACGGCGAGCACAAAGGCTGCGAGTGATCCTAAAAAGATCGCTTTGGTGCTATCAGAGGCTCCAAGTACCGAGCGTATCCAGTGAAAGCCACCAGCATCGGCGGCAGCGACGGCGTCAGCGTGGCCGGCGGCGCGTGGGTCGGCGATGTCGGCGTTGAGTGCCGATGCACCCAAAACATAGATCAAGCCAGCGGTGCCGACGATCATCAACCCCAGCGGCAGAACGCCGTTGTACCAACGAGCGGGCACACCGGGCAGCGGTTGGGTGTGCGCCGACGGGCCATCGCCGCTCCCAATGATGCTTTCGTCTTTGCCTTGGCGGGCCAAAGCTTCGGCGCGGCGCATGGGACCGAAATCGCGTTGCGTCCAAATCACGCAACCGACCATGAACATCGCGAACATGCAATAGAATCGATAAGGAACCGTTTCTAAAAACAGCGCATAACCTTGGCTTGCCGGAATACCAACGGTGGGCAGCTGCGGCGCATAAGTGCTGATTTGATAAGCCACCCAAGTGCTGAGGATGGCGATGCCAGCCACCGGTGCTGCGGTGCTGTCGACGATGTAAGCGAGCTTGGCGCGGCTGACCTTCATGCGGTCAAACAACGGTCCACAAGAGTTGCCAACGATGATCGTATTGGCGTAATCGTCGAAGAAGACCCCCAAGCCTAGGGCATAGGCAATGGTTTGCACGCTGCGTGAATTTTTGGCGAAACGCAGCAGGGCTTTGACCATGCCTTCGATGCCGCCCATCCTTGTGACGACCGCCACCGTTGCAGAGAGCAACAGCACGAAACCGAGGATGTAGAGGTGGAAGGGATCGGTCAGAATCCCATTCCAGAGAATGTCAACGAAGGCAATGCGAAAGGTCGCCAAAATTGAACCTTCGGCCCAGGCCAACATCGCTGATCCAACCAACACGCCTGCGCCCAACGCAATCAGGGTGCCGCGCAAGAGGAACGCCAGCATGATCGCAAGCAAAGGAGGGATCAGCGCCCACCTGGACCCAACTTGGGCAGTAGGCCAGTCGTCGCCTTCGGCTACCGCTGATGCCGATGCAGTGTCGGGTGCGACTAGTTCCAGGCTACCGGTTTCGTGGGTCTGAATTGCCAGTCTGAGAATGGCCGGGTTTTGTTGGCCAAAGGCGGAAAAATCAAGTTGCGAATCGCCACCAGGGCCTGGCATCAGGATTAGGAACTGGTTTTCGCCTCGGCGTTCCATCCATGGATCGATCTGTGCCGCTTTTTGCTCCTCGCTCGGGGCTGGGATTCGGAATCCGGCGCGCAGCGCATTGAGCCGCCCCTTGCCGTCGGGGTCGCCGTCAACTTGCCATTGCAGTTCAACTCCATGCGGCCCATTTTCGGGTTCGAAGTCGAGCAGCATGGTCTGCGCACTCAAAGTTTGCAGGAGCACCGGGTCTGCGCTGGCCAACAGAAGGGGCAGGCAGACGACGGCGAAGATAGCGGCGAAGATCAGGCGGGAGCGCATCGACCTTGCCATCGTAGGCTAGCCGTCGGCGCGAGGGTATCCTATGGCTCTTCGCGAGCGTTCAAAGCTGTGGAATACGTCCTTCTAGTCCTCTACGTTGCCGGTTTGGCCTTGGTTTACCACGGCCAGCGCAAGGCTGAGCTGCGGACCAAGGAATTAGAGGCCGAATTACGCAACCGCGACGAGCACAAAGCGGTGTTGGAGCGCCTCGACGAGCTTGAACAACTGCTTCGACAAATGGACCCGGAGCCAACTCGCGCCGAAGTCAACCGGCTACGCGCCGCAGTCGGTCAACTGCTCGAGCCGCCCGCCGCACCGGATCCACTGCCTGAAGCCGACGAAATTAGTCGCGTTCAGGAAGTGAAGCAACTGGTCAATCGCCACCTGCGTCGATCGGGTTGCGATCAAATCCAAATTTTGGACGACGATCAAGACCTCGATGGCGACGAACTCGAGGTTCGCATCGAGGCGATGCGCGAAGGATTGTGCATCAAAGGGCGACTGCAAGTCGTCGGCAACGACGTGCGTGAAATCGGGCTCGATGATACGCACAAGCTTTTCCCCTAATCCCGAATCAGATTCCTCCTTCTCCGCCGGTAAGGATTTCACCGGCACTTGCACCCATGGAAAACGTCCGCATTAAGGATCTGTCCCAGCACGACGGCGAAGTCGTGCGTTTGCGCGGTTGGCTTTACAACAGCCGCGGTAAGGGCAAACTGCTGTTTTTGTTGCTGCGTGATGGCAGCGGCATCTGCCAGTGTGTGGTGCTGAAGAACAATGTGACCGAGGAAGTTTTCGCCGCTGCGAAAGGCTTGACTCAGGAGTCGTCGTTCGAGGTGACTGGCACGGTCAAGCTCGATGAACGCGCGCCGGGTGGGGCCGAGTTGAAGGTTGATTCGATTCACGTCCACCAAATTGCCGAGCCGTTCCCAATTGGAAAGAAGGAACACGGGCCGGGTTTCTTGATGGATCATCGCCACCTGTGGTTGCGCTCGAAGCGGCAGATGGCGCTGCTGCGGGTGCGTCACCGGGTGATTACCGCGATCCGTGAGTTCCTGGACCAGCAGGGATTTTATTGCGTCGATTCGCCAATCTTCACGCCCAACCCGTGTGAAGGCACCTCGACTTTGTTCGAAACCGATTACTTCGACGGCAAGGCGTACCTGACTCAATCTGGTCAGCTTTACGGCGAAGCCAGCGCCATGGCGTTGGGCAAGATTTATGTCTTCGGCCCAACCTTCCGCGCCGAAAAATCCAAAACGCGTCGCCACCTGACGGAGTTCTGGATGCTAGAACCGGAAATTGCTTACGCCGACTTGGATGAAGTTTGCGATTTGGCCGAAGGCATGTTGCGTTACACCATCGATCAGTTGCTCGAGCGCTGCCAACAAGAACTGGCTGACCTCGAACGCGATCCTGAAGTGCTGAAGGGTTGGAACCGAGAGTTCCCTCGCCTCAAGTACGACGACGCCGCAGCAATGCTGATGAAGTGGCAGGAAGAGGGCAAGTACGAGTCCGATTTCAAGCCAGGCGATGACCTCGGTGCGCCGGATGAAACCATGTTGGGCCAGCACTACGGGTGCCCAGTGATGGTCACGCACTGGCCTTACGAAGTGAAGGCGTTTTACATGAAGCGCGATCCCGAAGATCCAAGCAAAGCCTTAGGTGTCGACATCATCGCGCCTACGGCTGGCGAAATCGTCGGTGGTGCGGTTCGTGAGGACGATCACGACACATTGCGGGATCGGATCATTGAGCACGAGTTGCCCTTGGAAGCTTTCCAGTGGTATCTGGATTTGCGCCGCTTTGGTTCAGTGCCACACGGCGGTTTTGGCTTGGGCCTGGAGCGAACGGTTTCGTGGCTGACTGGGGTTGAGCACGTGCGCGAATGCATTCCATTCCCGCGTACGCTGCAGCGCATTTACCCCTAATCGCAGCAAACTCGGCATCTCAACCCAAGGAACCGTCCTCTAGCCAGAAGGCGCGAGGCTTCGCGGATGAGATGCCTACTTCGGCGTATTTTCAACAATACGCCTGGCCATCTGCTGGCGCGCCAAGTTGCGCGAGGCAAGCTCTTGTTGGAACAAAGTGTGGGTTTGCGGGCGAATCCATTGAATGGCCCATTCCGCTTGGCTGTCGTTTTGCATCGCCAGGTCGAAGAGCTTGCGCATGGGTGGGGCGGTTGCGTGCGCCACTGCTCCAGGCTGCCCTTGGCTAGGCGTTAGGCGGAATGGATCCACAGCCATGGCCTTGCGGCTTTTTTGCACCAGTAGCTCGGTGGCGGCCAATTGTTCGAGTTGCTCTTCCCAGGCCGCATTCGGCTCGATGGTTGAGGCTTCCAGTCCATTTTTCGTCAACCAACGATTCAGCGACAACAGCAAAATGCGCTTCGGCAATTCCCAGCGCACGCCGCGCTTCCAGTCCGCCCAGGGCGGGCGTTCGTCGCCAGCGGTGCCAGAGCGGAAAATGGATCGGCACAAAGGCCAGACCGCCAAATAGCCATTTTCTAATAATCGACCAGCGGCAGCAGCGCGAATGGAAAGTGGCTGCTTGCGGCTTTGTGCCAAGTAAGTAATGGCCGCGCACTCGGAGTAATCCATCTCGGCAGGAGCCAGTAAACAGGCGAGCGCAGTTGCTTCGTCCTTACGGGTGCAAGCGGCGGCGTAAAGCTGGGATTGCAATTCCCGGTTGGTCGTCCCGGCTGCCAGCAAAGCCGCAAGTTTGGCTTGCCGACGATTTCCATCTTTCAGAAGCCTCATCAAAGTTTGCTTCTGGTGGCGTTTCACCGGCCGCAGCTCTTCCAATTCGAGCCACTGAACTTCTGGTCGTTGCACGAGTTCATCCAACCGCGCTTGATACTGTGCCGCGACCTCTGCGCTAACTTGCGTTTCAGAGGGAGGGATGGGCTCGGAGGGCGTTGGCGGCAGCAGTGTGGCCGCTTGGAGCATCCACAAGAGGAACATGAGCACAGCATAACGCCCGCCGAACCATGGCTGGTGCGGCGGGCGCAAGGCGTCGACCGGGTGGGTCGGAGTTGGTTGTTTAGAGGAAGCGAGCCAGTTCTTTCTTTGGCGTCGGCCGGGTGAGGCGGCTTAACGATTGGGCTTGCAGCTGACGGACGCGTTCGCGCGAGATGCCGAGGCGTTGGCGCACTTCTTCCAAGGTCCAGTAACGTCCATCTTCGAGGCCGAAGCGCAAGCGCAAGACCAGTGCTTCGCGAGCGGGGATGGTGGACAGTTGCTGCTCCAGGGCGATCCGCAGGTCTTTGCTGCTAGGTTGATCAGGCAGCGAAGGCTTGCGCGGGTCTGGAAGAATGTTGGCCAGGCAGCCTTCTTCTTCGGTGGTTGCGGTACGGTTCAGCGACAAGCATTGGCGGTCAGCCTTGAGCGCGCGTTCAACCCGGCTGAGGGGTAAACCAGTGCGGTCGGCGATGGAATCGGCGGTCAGGGCGTCGGGCTCTTCGAACTGAGTTTCGCGGACGCGGCGTAGGGCTTGAGCAAGGTAAACCGGCAGCCGAACGGTGCGCGACTGGAAGGAGAGGGCCTTGAGGATGCCTTGTTGAATCCACCAACCAGCGTAGTTAGCGAAACGCACACCTTCTTCACGCTTGTAGCGTTCGACAGCGCGGAGCAGTGCGGTGTTGCCTTCTTGGATCAAATCTTCCCAAGGCACGCCGACGTGGCGATAGCGCCGAGCGGTTGCCGGTACCGCGTGCAGATTGCGGTGCACCAAGCTGGATTGGGTCATTGATAATTCGCGAATGCGCTGGCGCAGCAGTTCCATTCTGGCAGCCGGCATTTCGCGGTTCGCAGCTTTGGTTAGCGGCAACAAACGCAGCTGTTCCAAAACCGGGGAGTAGGGAGAGAGAAACTCTTCGGCGTAAGCGCGAGCAGCCACGGGCGGTTGCTTGCCAAGCACCTGCAAGATGACCGAGCGCATCAAGTCGATGGTTCGCGCAATGACGAACTCCTCTTGACGGGTGGTCGGGCGCAGGCGCTGGAGGTCAGACCAGTAGACGCTGAGCGGGTCGCCTGGGGTTTGCACGCGGGACTGCTCGCCGCGCTCGGCGAAGGATGGATCCTGGAGTTCGGTCAGGATCGGGGTTTTGCTTTTCGCCAGAAAGGGAACCAGATAAGGCTTGAGCACTTGATAGCGATGCTCGGTTGCCAATCCAGCTTGCAGCAGTTCCCAGGTAAGGGCGGAAGCGGAGCGGATCGATTTCAGGTAAGTGGGGCGGCGGTTCATGAGATTCTGAACTGTGGTATCCGCCATATATCGAATAGTGTGCCAACCCGTGGCGATTTTGACGCCAAAAGTGCCAGCCTAAGTTGTTAGAAATTAATCACTTAGGAAAGGGGTGTTGGGGGCAGTCCGCGGGGGCAAATAAGTGCGGAAAATTCCCATAGCTTGG
>CAZMDZ010000225.1:0-6676 GCA_964565175.1 uncultured Planctomycetales bacterium | reverse complement strand
CATCGTGCACGCTTTTGACGGACCCGAGTTGGCAGCGGGTTATTTGACCTTAAACGCACCCTTTTCCGCGTACCACACCGTGCGTAGCAGTTCGGCGGTGAAGTCGCGCTTCATGGAAGACGAAGTTGCTCTGACCTTGGTGCGTCTCGATTTGGCATTGAACGGCGCGCCGGAACTGGAAGGTTTCCCGCTCTATCGCACTGCCAAGGTCGATCAAGGCGTTTCTCCGTCAAAGCCAAACGTCATCATCATCATGCTCGAAAGCTGGGACGCGTGGTACGTTGACGCGTGGCGGAAAGCGCAGGGCATGGAGCCGTTAGGCTTGACTCCCGAATTTGATGCGCTGGCAGCAGAGGGGCGCCTTTACACCGATTTTTATGCCACCGGTCAGCGCAGCGTTCACGGGGTAGCCGCAATTCTTGCCAGCATGCCGACCTTACCCGGCGTGCCGTACATCGGCACTGGGGGGCTTGAGCAAAACCGATTGAGCTTCGTCAGTACTGCTGCCAAGCAACAGGACTATCACGCCTTTTTTATTCGCTCGGCAGGGCGTGAATCGTATCGCCTGGATCGAGTGGCGCAGGTCGGTTCCTTTGATTCCTACAACGGAGCCGAAGACATCTTGGCGCGCTATCCCGATGCACCTACCCACAAGTTTGGGGTATGGGATGAGTTGATGTTTGAGGTCGCGGTGGAATATCAAGCCAAGCTGCAAGAACCGTACTTTGGTTTTTTATTCCCCTCTTCGACTCATCACCCGTTTGTGGTGCCGGAAGAAAAATGGCAGCGCAGCGCAAGTAACGATCGCGAAGCTCGCTTTTTCGAAAGCCTCTGTTATTCGGATTGGACGCTCGGCGAATACTTCCGGGAGGTGCGCAAGCTGCCTGAGTTCGAAAACACCCTGTTTGTCATTACTGCAGACCATGCCAGCGGAGTCCGCCAAGGCGACATTCCGATGCTGCATCGTTTCCTGTTGCCATGCTTGGTGATTGGACCAGGGATCGAACCGGCAGTGGATGGGCGCACTTGCTCGCAGTTGGACATTGCGCCTACGGTCATCGATTACTGCAATTGGCCGGTGGGGCATGCCAGTTTGGGCGTGTCGTTGTTGGCGGATTCGGCGGGTGTTGCGATCATGGCGACCGAGCACGAAGTCCTGCGCAAAGAAGGAGACAGTTGGGTGCTTCACAACCTGGATCGTCGCCTCGGCGGAGGCGGAGTTGCTCAGGTCCAAGTCGAACAAGGCTTGCTGGCCACTATGCAGGTGGTGCTCAAGTTGTTGCGTGCCAACAAAATCATGCCCACTTCGGAATCGGTGGCTGAGTAGCAACCAAAACGGCTACGGCGAGCTGACCGTGGCTTGGCGCAATACGTTTGCTAGCCAACCGTTATCGGGCGCAGGGCTATTGCGCGATGGTGGATGGCGTCGCATTGGGCGAGCACTTCCAGCCGACGCTCTCCGGTCAAAACCTCTGCCAAGAGTGGCACAAACCGCGCCTCCTCGCGCACGCCGTGGTGGTCCAGTACCTCCTTCAGCAGCCGCTGCCGCTCGATCAGGGCAACGATTTCCAACGGTTCCAGCGCGCGGCGGCCGAATGCCTCCAAGGATTCGGTCATTTCGTCCAGCAAACGGGCAACTTTGCGATGCTCAGCCAACAAAATCTCCGGAGTGCAGCCGTTTTGAGGCGGACACAATTCCTCGAATAGCGGGATCAAGAGGGTGTTTTCGGCCTCGATATGAGCGTGTTGAGCTTCCGCGAATACGGCAAAAAGGTCGCGTGCATGGGCGAATCCAGGGGCGCTCATGCCGGCGGCGACCAGTTCCGCTTGATGGGCCTCGAGCGCGGCTTCGATCTGGTCGTGGACGTCCAGAATGCCGTCGAAGCCGGGGGCGTCGGCGGCGGGGGTAGGGGAAGCGACCATCGGTCTATTTTCGCACATCGCAAAGCTTGACGGGGGTCCTATAATTCACGGTTCGCCGGCTGTTGGTCACCGGCAAAAACTCAGCAAAAAACATGTCCAAAAAACAGTGCGATGTAGTGGTCGTGGGCGCAGGTCCCGCGGGTTATGTGGCTGCAATCCGACTTGGCCAGTACGGCAAGAGCGTGATTTGTGTCGAAGAGGGGGAACTCGGCGGCACTTGCTTGAATGTTGGCTGCATTCCGTCGAAGGCGATGATTTCGGCCGGGCACTTTGTGGAGAGTGTCAAGAACGCCAAGAACATGGGCTTCACAGTGGCCGAGCCGGAGTTGGACCTCGGCAAGTTGGTCGAGTGGAAAAACGGCATCGTCAAGCGGCTGACCGGTGGCATCGGCATGCTGTTGAAGAAGCGCAAGGCCGAAGTGGTTCATGGCCGCGCCAAGTTGATCCGTGCCAACCAAGTGGAAGTCGCTACCGCCGACGGCCCAGTGGTGATCGAAGCGCGCGACATCGTGATGGCGACCGGCAGTGAGCCGGCGGGTATTCCGGGGTTTGAGTTCGGCGAGCACGTTTGGTCGAGTACCGAGGCGCTGTCGCCGAAGGAGCTGCCCAAGAGTTTGTTCATCATTGGCGGGGGCGTCATTGGGTTGGAACTGGGCATGTTTTACGCGCACCTCGGGACCAAGGTGACGGTAGTGGAATTCATGGATCAAATCCTGCCGGGCGCCGATCCGGAGCTGGTCAAAGTTGTGCAGCGCCGCGCCAAAAAGATGGGCATGAAGATTCACACCAAGGCTGCTGCGCAGTCGTGGAAGAAGAAGGGTGGTGGAGTGGAAGTGACCGCTGAGGTCAAAGGAATAACCCAAACCTTCGAGGCCGTCCACTTCTTGCTGACCACAGGTCGCAAGCCGCGTACCGAGGGTTTGGGTTTAGAAAAGGTGGGCGTCAAGACCGACCAGCGCGGTTTCATCAAGGTCAACGAGCAGTGCATGACTAGCACGCCGCACGTTTACGCGATTGGCGACATCACCCACGGTCCGATGCTCGCCCACAAGGGTTCGGCGCAAGGATTGGTTGCCGCAGGCGCCATCGCCGCCAAGCCTGGGGTGGCTTACGACTACAAAGTTGTTCCGGCCGTAATCTTCACCGACCCGGAAGTTGCTTGGGTGGGTTTGACCGAAGCCGAAGCCAAGGAGCAGGGGTACGAAGTCAAGATTGGTCGTTTCAACTTCGCCGCCAACGGTCGCGCCATGTCGCTGCAAAACACCGACGGCTTGGTCAAAGTGGTCACCGACGCCAGCGACGATCGCATTCTTGGCGTGCACATGGCCGGGCCCAATGTCACCGACATGATTGCCGAATCGGCGGTAGCGATTGAAGCCGGGTTGTCTGCCGAGGACATCGCTCTGACCATTCACCCGCACCCAACGCTTAGCGAAGTGTTCATGGAGGCCGCCGAAGACGTGCATGGCCTCTGCGTACACGCTGCCAAGTAAAGTTGTTTGCTAGAGTGCCGTAGGCTCCGAAGCCAAACGGTGCCAACGCTAGGCTTCACCGGGAAATCCCATCAAGCCCCATGATCTTCAGCCAAGCCGACGAACTTAAGGTCCTAGACCTGGGGCGCGTCGGCTACCGCGACGCCGAGCAGCAGATGTTTGAGCTGGTTGATGCCACCGCCGAGCCGGGGGCGCCAGATCATTTATTGGTTTGTGAGTTCGATCCGCTGCTGACGGTCGGGCGTGCTGCTGCGGTGGGTGACTACCTGTCGTCCGCCCAATCTGTTCACTCGGACCCAGCGGACTCAGCGGACTCGGCGGCCTCGGCGGGCCCAGCGAATCCAGCCGATCGAGCGGACCTTCCGGTATTCGAAGTTTCGCGCGGCGGCAAAGCAACCTTCCATGGCCCGGGCCAAATCGTGATCTATCCGATTTTGAAGCTAGAAAAAGGTGCTCGCGATCTGCATTGCTACTTGCACGCTTTAGAACAGGCGTTAATTCATGCGGTCGCAGAATCCGGTCTCACCGGATGCCGCGATTCGCGCAATACCGGCTGCTGGATTGGCGGCCGCAAAGTTGCGTCCATCGGCGTCGCTGTACGTCGTTGGGTGACCTACCACGGCATTGCGCTCAACGTCACCACCGATCTGGATTGGTTCCGTCGATTCGACCCCTGCGGTCTGTCGCCCGAACTGATGACGTCGATGGCGGCCGAATTGAATGCCGAACCGGACCTGTCCACCGTCAAGCAGCATCTGCTGCACCATTTCCGCGAGGTTCTAACCCATGACCACCTCCAGCAAGCCTGACCACCACTCCAACCCGGCCGCACTCGATGCGATTTTCCGTCCCTCCTCGGTGGCGGTGATCGGTGCTAGTCGGCGTCGCTTCCAAATCGGCCACGAAATCGTGCGCAATTTGGTCGAGGGCGGCTTCACTGGTCCGGTTTATCCGGTTAACCCAACCGCGAAGGTGGTGCACTCGATGCACTGCTACGCCAAGGTTTCTGATATCCCAGGTCCAGTTGACTTGGCGATCATCGTTGTGCCTGCCAAGCTCGTTTTGGATGCGGTTAAGGATTGCGGCATCAAAGGCGTCAAAGGCTTGGTTGTGATTACAGCAGGCTTCGCCGAAATCGGCGGCGACGGCCCTCGCTTGCAGGAAGAGTTGGTCACGCTTTGCCGGGAATACGGCATTCGCTTCGTCGGTCCGAACTGCATGGGCGTGCTCAACACTGCCGAAGAGTTCTCGATGAATGCATCCTTTGCTGCGACCACCCCAACCCCCGGTGGCGCGGCATTTTTGTCCCAATCCGGCGCTTTGGGCGAGGCGATTTTGGCCGACGCTCGCTCATTGGGCTTAGGTGTGTCGATGTTCGCCTCGGTCGGAAACCGCGCCGACATTTCGCCGCCCGACCTGCTTGAGTATTGGGAGAACGACCCGAACACCGAGCAAATTTTGATGTACCTAGAAGCCTTTGGCGAGCCCGAGTATTTCATGACCACTGCTCGTCGGGTTTCTGCCAAGAAGCCAATTTTGGTGGTGAAGTCCGGCCGTACTTCCCGCGGTGCCCAGGCGGCAATTTCGCACACTGGATCCCTTGCAGGGTCCGAAGCGGCGGTGGATTCGCTGCTCAATCAGTGCGGCGTGGTGCGGGTCGACACGATGAACGACTTGTTCACCTTGGCTGGCGCGATTCAGGTCGGCAAATTCCCGAAGGGCAGGCGCGTGGCCATCGTGACCAACGCCGGTGGGCCTGGGATTTTGGCCACCGATGCTTGCATCGATTTGGGCTTGGAATTCTGTGACTTGGAAGAGAAAACCAAAGCCAAGCTGCGCGAATTCTTGCCAGCCGAAGCCTCGGTGGCCAACCCTGTTGACTTGATCGCCAGCGCCGACGGCCCCCAATTCGACCGTACCTTAAAAGAGGTGCTTGCTGATGCCAACGTCGACATGGTCATCGCCATCTTTGTTTCGCCGGTCATGATCGACGCCACTGCCGTTGCCGAGGCGTTCGTCAAGCACGCCAAAGCCACCGACAAGCCGATGGTCACCTGCTTGCTGGGCAAATCGCAAGGTGAGGCTGCTGTGGAAATCTTGAACGAGGCTGGAACCCCGAACTACCGCTTCCCTGAGGAGGCGGCGCGAGCACTCGCGGGTTTGTACGACACGCACGTTTTGCGCAGCCGCGTCATCGAGCCAGCGCCTAGTTACGAAGTGCATGCGGAAAAAGCCCGAGCTGCAGTGGATGCCGCGATGGCCGCCGGTCGTCGGACCATGAGCGGCACCGAACTCTACGACCTGATGACCGCCTACGGAATCCCGGTGGTTCCTAGCCAGGTAGTTTCCGGTCGCGAGGCGGCATTGAAAGCTGCCAAGGAATTGGGTTTCCCGCTGGTGGCGAAAATCATGTCGCATGACATTCAGCACAAATCCGATTCTGGCGGCGTGATTCTTGGTCTGCGCAATCGCGAAGAGTTGCTGGATGCCTACGACCAGCTCGAAGATCAATTCTTGGAGCAGGATCCGAAAATGCAGTTGCTGATCCAAAGCATGCGTTCCGATGGCGTCGAGTGTTTCTTCGGCGCGGCGACGGATCCCAAGTTTGGCCGCATGTTGGCTTTTGGTTTAGGTGGAATTCACGTCGAGATCATGAAGGACGTGATCTTTCGATTGCACCCGCTGACTCGCACCGATGCCGAAGATATGATCGAAGGCATTCGCGGCAAAGCACTGTTCGACGGCGCTCGTGGCAAGCCGCCGGTCGATCGCGAGCAGCTGGTCGACACTTTGCTGCGGTTAAGCCAATTGCTAACCGACTTCCCCGAGATTGCCGAGTTGGATCTGAATCCGTACTTGGCTGGGTTCCACGGTCAGAACAGTTGCGCGTTGGACATGCGCATTGGCCTCAACGGTTCAAGCGGTTGCAACCGTTGAAAAGGCCGGTCGCAATCGATCTGGGTCAATCTAGTGCCAAATCTGCAACGGCACTGGTCGCGCCCAAGAGGTCAGGTCGACACCGTCGTTGAAGGTCACAACGCTGGCGTAGATCACATGTCCGACTAGACTCGGATCAAGCGGCAGAGTGAAGGATAGATCCACCCACTCCTGCGCAGGAACAAGGTCCTTCCAACCGGGAAGCTTGCGGCTCCAACGGAAGGTGTGGTCATTGTTCATCGGGATGTGTACGTTGCCAGCCATTTGTCCAGGAGAGGTGCCTCCGGCCAAGCAAGCTTGGAACTTGTTGCCAAACTGAGCGG
>CAZMDZ010000224.1:0-6699 GCA_964565175.1 uncultured Planctomycetales bacterium | reverse complement strand
TTCAGCGCTCCGCGAATGCCACGGATCAAAACATCGGTTTCGACGCCGCTAGGATCGAAGGCCGCCACATTGGGCGCACTCTGGCCCAAGGTTTTGACCAGATCACGGAATTGCTGACTGTCGAATTGCTCGCCCACCACCACGGCGTCGACCTCGCCAGCGATGGCAGCGCGCACCACTTGTTGGCGAGTTTGAACGGTGCGGATCAAACAGTAGAGATCGGCGCGGCGAAGGTCGTCGACCAGGCGAGCGGCCTTGTGGACGGGCGCCCCCACCACCAAAACGCGGACGGCCGGTTCGACTTTGACCGCATCGCGCAGCAAAGTCTGAGCATGGCCCTCTGCCTTTTGTGGCATCGGCAGGTGATCTTCCAGGTCACGGAAGAGATCGTGCAAAGGACGCGCTGCTAAGCGCATCTCCTTCATCTTGCGCCGGAACTCTCGAGGAAGATCGCCAAGATCTTGGTCTTCGAGGCTCGCCGCCCAGCGCAGTGCAGCCAGCGAGTTGCCCAATTCGACCGTGGTCGACCCAAGCAGATCCAGCAGCAGGTCCGAGCGCTCTTGCTCGGCCAGCGCCCGGATTTCATTCAGGTCCTCGCTCAGGTCATGAATCTGGGCCATAAACAACGGCGAGGAACCTTGCGGCCCAGGTAATTGCGTCACCCGGATTTTTGCTTCGCGACGGCCACTGCCTTGGGTGGTGTAACTTTGCCGTGCGGTCCACACCTCGCCGCGCTTGACCCGGTCCCACAAGTCATGCTGGGATGCCGGATCTTCCACTTGCATGTGCAAGGCTTGCCCAAGGGTGATGCCCGCGGGCAAGCTTTCCAATCCAAGCCAGCGCGATGCGCATGAATTGAGGTAAATCAGCGCCCCGCTTTCGTCGGCGAGCAATACGGGGTCCACCATTCCCTCGAGCGCGGAAAGTAGCGGACGTTCCATATTCTTGATTAGAAGGTCAAGCCCTTGACTAAGGGCTCGTAGGTCATGAAATCAGTGTGGTGCACCACCCATGCTTCGGGGGTGCGTTTGACCAGATTACCCTCGCCAGCGTGTGTGGCAATGATATGGCAGACGGCATCTGAAACGCCGCACTCCTGAGCCAAGCCTACGCCGGTGAAAGGGTGACGTAAGTACTTGCCTCGACGCGACTGCACGCAAGCTCCATCGATCTTGTCGTATTCCAACAACTTGCCGACGTCGGCGAGGATTGCGCCAGCGATGAGCTCGTCTTTGTCCATCGGCATTGCCTCGCCCATGAACTCGACGATCTTGTCGTAGCTGACCAAAGCAAGGTGAACCACCAGGCGCTTATGCTCCATGAAGGTCACCTTGCACCCCTCGACGTGAAGGGTGAACGGAATCTCCGTTAGGTCTTGCGGCGCCAGCGGGGATCGGTCGAAGGCGAGCAACCAGGTTTGAACAACCTTCTCTTTTAGATCCTCGTTTTTGATCCAGTCGATTTCCGGCCAGATCCCCAATACTTCATCACGGGTAGCCATAAGGGGATTCTAACCCTTGGATCGCCGGTAAAGAAGGTGCACATCGGGATCAATTATGGGTGATCGAATCGGGCCGCCCTCGAGCTTGATTTCGGTCACTCGATCGCGGATAGGGAAGCGTTTTTCGCGCTCTTCGCCGCTTGCAGTCGTCCACTTCAAGGTCAGGCCGAAACGGAAAGGTTCCGACTGTTGAGTCTGCTTGACAACCACCCCAGAGTCGGTCCATTCGAAGGTCAAATGCGGGCAATCTGGCCGGTCCAACCATTGATGGAAAAACCAATCCAATTTACTTTCCGTCGCACCAGCCTCCCGCAAAGATTCTTCCATCGCGATTTGGAAATCCGATGTCACCACCGCTTGGCCGGAGTGCTTGCGCGCGTAATGACCCAAGCCCTGAAAGAACAACTCATCGCCCAACTCAGCGCGCAACATGTGCAAGACAAAAGCGGCCTTGGAATAGGTATTCACTGAGCTGCTGCCAAAAAAGTCGTCGGGTTCGCCGTACTCTTGCCAGCGAATCGGGCGCAGCCTGCCAGCCTTGGTATTCAACCAACGCCGACGAGTTCCCTGCATGGCGTTTCGAAGCGGGGTGCCGTTGCCAGCTTGCTCAGTTAGCCATGGACCGAGATAACTGGCGAAGCCTTCGGACAGCCAGGCGTCTTCCCAGCGAGCGTAGCCGACGGCATCGCCGAACCACATGTGGACTAACTCATGAGCGAGGGTGCCATGACCGCGATCACGGCCGTCAAAAATGCCTTCCATGAGCCACACCAAACCTGGGTTCTCCATGCCCCCCCAGCGAGTCGGCACCTGCACCGTGGTGTACTTTCCATAAGCGTAGGGACCGAAGTACTGCTCCATCAGCGCGATCCATTCGGCGTGGCGGTTCAGCCCGCGACGCGCCTTGGCCAAGTCTTTGGCGTAAACGAAATGGGACTCTAAGCGCGGATCGCCTTCTTCTTTTAAGCGCGTGTACGGACCGACCGCTAGCGCCAACATGTAAGTTGAAATGTCGGATTGGGTGCGTGAATTCCACTGCTGGCCAGTGCCACCATCGGCAAATTCAATTGGCTTTTGCACTCCCATTCCACTGCAAGCAACTTGGTTCTTCGTCCCCGGCGTGCGAATTTGGATTTCAAAGGATGCGCGATCCCCCGGGTAGTCTTCGCACGGTAACCAGCCACGAGCGCGGGTAGAAAAGTGATCGGTATAAACCACCGGTTTGCCATAGCGAGTCTGGCGCCAGTAAATGCCGTCGGCGGGTTTGCCTTGGAAAGCCGCGCGGAATCGGATTTCGTCGCCTTTTTTGACCGCCTCTGGCAACACGACCTTGATGCCGAGGTCATCCAGCGTGGTGGTCAGTGGCTCGCCGCTCAGGGTGGCGAAACTTACCTGGTAATGTTCGGACGGCAGCAGATCCAAACGAATGAAATCCAGTCCGTCGACGTCGCTACGGAAGGTGTAAGCGCAACTGCCAACGATTTCTGCCTTGGTTGGGTCGAGCATAAGGTCCAAGTCGTAATGCAGCGCGTCTTGATCAGGGTAGCCGACGTAACGCGAATGGTCCGGCGCCTCGGCGGGCTGTTGCGTTGTTGCGGCAGGCTGCTGGGCAATTGCAGGGAAGGGAAGGCCAACCGCAGAAAGGGCAGTCAGGCTTAACGCAGCCCAGCAGCTGATTCGAGTGGTCAAGGTGGTGGCAGTTTTCATCAATCCAGTTGCTTAGTCCACGAGCGCTAGAGTTTCTTCGACGAGGGTTTGAATGCCGTCGGCGATGTCGGCAAGCGAGGCGTCGCACATATAAGCGGCGGTGGAAACCACTTTGTTGACCGGATCGACGTGCGCTTGCTCCGCGGTGGTGACGACGTGTATTGCGCCCATCGACTCCAGCGCATCGGCAGTGCCGGCGTCACTGCCGATGGTCAGCTCGGCTTTTGGCTGACCGCGGAAGATCGCCGCCGCCAACGCAGGAGCGATGCACAAAAAGCCCATCGGCATGTTGCTCTCCCGTGCTGTTTTGACCAAGGTTTCCACCTGTGGCACGACGCTGCATTCCGGCCCATTGATGGCAAAGTCGCACAAGTTCTTGGCCACCCCAAATCCACCGGGGAAGATTAGGGCGTCCAGTTCAACAAGGTCGATTTGATCCAAGCCTTGAATGTCGCCGCGGGCGATGCGCGCCGATTCGATCAACACATTGCGCACTTGGCCTTCGACCGGCTCCCCTTTCAGGTGGTCGACCACGTGCATTTGCTCGACGTCTGGGGCGAAGCATTTTGCTTGGGCACCGACGCGATCAATGGCCAGCAAAGTCAAAACAGCTTCGCGAATTTCGGCTCCATCCATGAAGCCGCAACCAGAAAGCACTACACCAACTTTTTTCATCATCAACTCCTAGAAATCGGCGGGACATCCCTAGATTACTGTCGCGGGAGGTTGATGGGGTGAGGCGCTTGACGCTCTCAGGAGTCGCCTTCGGCAGCGCTCCAGGCATCGCTGCCTTCACGCGCCCGCTGCTCGAACTTACCGCGCATGCGCACCACCTGATCGCGGTAGCCCCAGGCGGATTTTGGCTTGTTGCGCAGCATTTCCAAGTACGGGTCGACGCCGCCAGCAGCGTGGACATCGCGGGTGACGCGAGTTGGGCCGAGGCGGTAGGACAACAGCGCCAGATCGACGTCGCCTTTGCGGTGCATCATCATCTGGGCGAGGTATTTGGCCCCCATCCGCAAGTTGTCATTTGCGCTGTAAGGCGGGCCGTCGACGTCCATGGTCATGGCGAGTTCGGCAGCGGTTGCGGGCATCAATTGGCACAAGCCCAACGCGCCAATCGAAGAAATGGCGTCGGCTTGGCCACGGCTTTCGGCGTAAATCAAGCCGGCGAGCAAAAACGGGTCTTGCAAACCAGCCTCCGCCGACGCCGCCACGATTTGCGGCGCCCAATCCTCGACCGCATGGATTTCACCCTTCCGCAACGGCGAGTCCAAACCGGTCAGCCAGCTCCAGCTCAAGCCCAGCGACGTCCCCAGCACCGCAGCAGTCAACCAAAGCAAGTAAGACTTTCTCACGGTTGACGCAACCAGTCATGCCACGGCTGGGCCATGGCTTGGACTTGCACCTTCGGCAGCTTGGGCGCGATGTGGCCGCAATCAATGCCAGTCAGTGCGGTTAGATAAACGGTGCAAACCGAACGCATGTATTCAGGTCCACGTTCCAAAACATCCAGCAGGTTGCGAACAATGGTTTGCGAGGATGCTCCGCTTCCTTGGACAAAGTTCTTCTCCAAGGCATAGCCGCGTCCTTTCAAGCCATCCACCATCCACAGCGATGGATCCTCTTGGCCGTGATCGCGCCACCAAACTTCATAAACACCAGCCGGATCCGGGGTGGTGCGGAAATCGGCGCAAGTGGATTGAGCCAAGGCGTACAACAACTCGGAGTCGTGCGGCGATGCGGGCAGGAAATTCATCAGCACAGGAACCGCGGCAGGCTCACCTAAACGACCCGCCAGGATGGCGACGCGACGCTTGAGAGCAGATTTGTTGCTCTCTAGGAAATCTCGATAAGCGCGGCGGGCGAGGTCGGCGCCGCGGCTGCGCAGCGATTGGTCGAAACTCGCTTCCAGGTTGGTCGTCACGTAACGCGGCAAAATCGCGAGGAAGAGTTGGTCGGCTTGCTCGCCTTCGACTTTGCCCAGAGCAGCAATGGCAGCTAAGCGGGTGCTGAAGTCGTCGGCGTAGGCGGCTTCTTGCAAGGCGTCGAGAACGTCGGGGCCACCGAAAGCACCCAAGGCGAGCAATGCTTCTTTGCGCACTTCGCGAGGAGTTTGCGGGGTGCTTAGCTTCAAGATCGGATCGAGTGCAGCAGAGTCGCCAATCTCCCCTAGTGAGACCAGCGCTACGCGAACGACGAGGACGTCTTGACTCTGCAAGGCGGAGAGCAGCGCGGGCACGGCGTCGGTACCGCCATCGGCCAAGGAACGAGCGGCGGCCACACGGACCGGCAATCGCGGATCCTTAAGGCAGACGGAACCAGCTCCTGGGCCAAGCAAGCGCAAGCTGGAAACCAGCAAGTCGGAGCGCATCGGCTCAGCGAAGCTAGAGGCGACTTCAATCGAAGCGGCGGTCATGGCCGGATTGCCGTCCAGCAAGGCGACACGCAAAACCTTTTGCGCCAGCAAGGTGTCATCTTTCAGCTCCTTGATTAGATTGAGGTACTGATAAGCAGAATCCTCTCCCCAATATTTGACGGCGCCAGGGTGTTCCAGCAAGTAGTCGCACCACTGCGACAGTTCCTCGGCCGACAGCGTGGCGATGCGCTCATTTTGGAACTCGACCAGCAAGCGATCACGATCAACATCGGTTGCTGCATCCCACTGAGGAACAGCGGCCGCCAAAAAAGTCTGACCTTGCTCGCCTTGAGCAAGCATTTGCCACTGTAACCCTTGGTACATCTTGTCCAATTGGGCTGCCAAGGCAGGCATCCAAGTTGCGGCGGCGGATCCACGGAAACGAATCGGCTTGCGACGCGCTCCGATTCTCACTTCGATTCCAGCACGAATGGGGTCCTTTTCCAAACCGTAAGTGCCGGGCAAAACGGAGACATCAAGAATGACGGTGGCGCGAAGAGCGTCGGCCAAGACCTGAAGATCCTTGGCTCCCATGACGCGACCGTTCGGCGAACTCATCGCAGCTTTGACGTCGGTGGTGAGGAAACGTGCGTCTTGGTTGTTGTGGAACCAGCTCACTTCCAAGTCGCCTTGGTTGACTGCAGTCAACTCGAGTTGGCCGCGGACCAAACGGAAGGTCTGACGATTTTCGGTGTACCACTCCACCCATGCGCGGCGGTTGCGGTTGCCAAAATCTTGACCGGAGATTCGCCGCAAGCTTCGCTCGGCGACGACCGAGAACTTTGCGTATTGCGGGTAGAACTCGACTCCACCGACTGAGCGGACCAAGACCAACGGCAAACTCCTTTGCAGTGCATCAAGCTCAGATTCAGTGTCGGTGCGGAAGACGTACTCAGCGATCACTGCGCCAACTACGCCCGAAAGAAAAATGCTGTCGTTGCTGAGGGTTGGCCGCAGCATGGCCACCAGCGAATCGTCGGCCAGCAGCTCGCCGCTGATCTCTTGCTGCTTTAACAGAGCGAACAAAAGGTACGCCAATTCTTCACCAGGCTCGGTTTGCTCGATTTGCTGG
>CAZMDZ010000223.1:0-6732 GCA_964565175.1 uncultured Planctomycetales bacterium | reverse complement strand
CTTTGGTGACTTCGACATCAACCGCAACCGAATGTCACACCCGGCTCACCTGGATGGGCCGTTTACCATTCGCATCGAAGGCGCGTCCTATCCCTATTTCCGCCCACCGCGTTTGATTTTTGGCACTTGGGGTGACGATGGCATTGGCTACCAGGTTTCCTTCGGCATTGCGCCGGATGGCCGTGGCTCCTACTACCCCGGACGAATCTTTGAATTCCGCGGTGACGAGGAATTGGAGCTTGACGAACGCGATTCCATTCCGGCAAAAGCGTCCGAAAAATTTAAGCTTGAGGTCAAAGTCACCAAGTCGAAGATCACAGTCAAGCAGCAGGGCAAGAAGATCCTTTCCGCCAAACGCGATCGCGACGGTGATTATGGATACATCAGCCTCAATGGTTTCGACGGCGCAGGGCTGACCCTGATTGAACTCGAGGGCGAAGTGCAAACTTCTTGGGTGGACGGCTTGATCGACCACTCCATGGCCTCTCAAGTCGAAGCGTTTGACGCCAGTTACGACCCGACCCTGGCACTGCCCAGTTGGTTGTTCGAAGGGTCCGGCGAACTCGAGGAAGAGGAGCTGCCAGAGTCGCATCGGGCTTATCTGCTCAGCCAAATGCATTACCAGCTTGGGCAACTCGAAGCCGCTCTAGCGCAATGCCGACTGGTGCTGAAAGAAGATCCGATGTTTTTGCCATCACGCATCGATGAAGGTCATTTATTGTTCAAGCTGGACCGCGAAAAATCGTTTCAGGTTTTCAAAGAAGTCGCCAACGACGTCCCCAATACGCTGTGGCCGAACCGTCAGTATTTGAGAACGCTGCTTCGCACGGGCCGCGATCTGCGCGCCAAGAGTTTCGTCGACGCCATTGCAACCGCCAATCCGCGCAGCCCGGTTTTGGATTCATTGAAGGCGATGTTGGTCAAAGCCGAAAACGGCCCGAACTTCGCCCAAAATACCGAATACAGCACAGAGCATTACGTCGTGCAAACCGATATGGATCGCGAAGTGTGCATCGAGGCGGCGAAGTTGCTGGAGCAGATGTACCGCGGTTACCGCCTGCACTTGGAGAGTTCGGCAGAAAAAACGCGAAAGAAGTTCCGGGTTTATCTTTTCTCGGGCGAATCGAATTTTCAGCGATACGCCGAAGATGTTTTTGGCGGTGGGCACGTCAGCGCCGCCGGTTTGTATTCGCCAGTGCTCAAGCAGCTCTTGATCTGGAACTTGCCGGACCGCGAGGAAATGTTCAATACGGTGCAGCATGAAGGATTCCACCAGTATTTAGACCGGATGATGCCTGACCCGCCCGTGTGGCTGAACGAAGGCATGGCGAGTTACTTTGAGCACGTCGAATACGTCAAAGGGAAATGGAAGGAAGGTCAAAAAGACCACTACCACATTTCGGTGCTGCGCAAGCAGGGGCTGATGCCGCTGAGCCAGTACGTCCGCCTGGGCAATCGTGAATTCCGCACCGAAGAATTTGAAGCGCGCAATTACGCTCAAGGCTGGTTATTGACCCATTACCTAAGAAATTCCAATCGCAAGAATTTGGAGCTCTTCCGCGAGGTGTTCACCGAGCTTTGCAGCGCCGAAAATGGTCAGGCATGCGTCGACCGCTTGCTTTCGGATGTAAATCTGTCGGCGATGCAAAAGGAGTTGGAGAAGCATTTGGCTTCTATGTGACGATTCAGTCCTCTATTCCTCTTCCGGCATGTCACCACCCATCACCCAATAGGTATGAAAAGACACGGCTGGGGCACCGGCTTCGGCGGCTAACTCCAGCATGCGCTGCGCGTGGCCGAAGGTGAAGTTCTCCGCCAGCAGGAACGCCATGCCAATTTCGGGATGAGAAAGGCGCCCGATCTCCAGGGGTTGCCAATCATGATTGGCGAAAGATGATTCCATACACATAAGGTTGGAGGGCTCGTGCTGCCGAACCTGACACAAAGTAAAACGAAGCGGGTCCAAGCCGGGAGTCCCGTGGATCATGTGAGAGTTTGATCCCAAGGGCAGGCCAACGGCGGGAAGCACAATCCAGATTGAACCGTGCTCAGTTTCCATCCGGATGCCTAGGCTCTCTGCCCAGAAATCAATTTGCTTGAAGCACCAGTTTTCTAAGTCCCGGTAGAACATTAAAGGCTCGGCCTCGATCAACTCGTAGGCAAGCGTGAATGGAGCCGACCGCCACTCGACTTCTTCCGTGGGTGACTCAATGGGCCGCAGCACAAAACCGTTCCATTCGACGTCGTTGCTGGCCTTGTCGCTGGCCGGGTCGTTGGCCGAGTCGCTGGCCGAGTCGCTGCACGAAGAAAAGCCCAATCCAAGTGGGATAAAAAGTAAAAAAATGGCCCATCTCGGTGCCGTCATGCCCCACTTTAACATTCCTGGAAATCTAGGCTGGAGTCCGGTGGCCTGCGTCCTATGATCGGCCACCATGTCCATCGACTTCCAGGAGCATTTTGGGGTTAACGCTGGCTACGTAGAGGACCTGTACGAGCGCTGGAAGGCGGATTCGGGACAGGTGGACCCTGAGTGGGCGCGCTGGTTTGAAAGTGTTGAGCCTGGCGCAAGTGCAGCGGGCGCAACGGGCAAAGCAAGTCCATCAGACGCGGCGAATGCGGGTGGCGCGGATGGCTCGAAACCGACCCCCGCCCAGGTTGAAGTCGAGCTGGAAACGGAGCACGTCAAACGCGAGCAGCTCAAGGGCGTGGCTGGGCGGATCGTGCAGAACATGAATGCCAGCCTGGAGTTACCGACGGCGACTTCGGTGCGCACGCTGCCGGTTAAGGTGCTGGACGAGAATCGCAAGGTGGTCAACGCGCACATGCAGGTGCGGGCGCTGGGCAAGGCGAGTTACACCCACATCATTGCTTATGCGATCGTGCGGGCACTGGCTGAGCAGCCGAATATGCAGTCCAGCCTTGAAACCGTCGGCAAGAAAAATTACCGGGCGACGCCGAAGCAGGTCAACCTGGGCATTGCCATCGACGTGCCGGTGGCTGGCGGACGGCAGTTGGTGGTGCCGAATATCAAGGGCGCCGACCGTATGACTTTTAAGCAGTTTTACGATGCTTATCAAGATGTCGTCGCCCGCGGTCGCGAGGGCAAGTTGACCGCCAAGGATTACGCCAACACCACCGTTACGCTGACCAATCCGGGTGGATTTGGCACCGAAATGTCGGTGCCGCGGTTGATGCAGGGCCAAGGTTTGATCATCGCCACCGGCGGCATTGGCGTGCCGGTGCAGAACCGTTTCATGGCGCCTAAGCAACTGGCGGAGCTGGGCGTCGGGCCGGTGATGACGGTGACCAGCACCTATGACCACCGCGTCATTCAGGGCGCTGAATCGGGCTTGATGCTGAAGCGAATGGAAGAGCTGCTCGACGGTGCAGACGGCTTTTGGAACGATGTGTTTTCGTGCATGCGAGTGCCGTGGACTCCGTTCCGCCCCGACCGTGACCACCACGGCAGCGCCGACCAAGATCCGGCCACCCTGCATGCGCGGGTGTGGATGATGATCAACGCTTACCGCGTACGTGGTTGCCAGCTGGCTGACCTCGACCCGCTGGAGTACAAGCCCGATCCGCTGCCGTCACTCGACCCGACTTTTTACGGCTTCACCATTTGGGATTTGGATCGCCAGTACAAAGTTGATGGCATGTGCGGCCAGGAGCAGATGCGGTTGCGCGAAATTTTGGAAGTGCTGCGCGAGAGTTACTGCCGTCGTTGGACGGTGGAGTACATGCACATTACTGATCGGGTGCGCAAGCATTGGGTGCGGGAAGCGGTGGAGATGCATCGCCACGACGATGTTTTTGATTTGGATCACCGCAAGCGAATTTTGCGCCGTTTGATTCGGGCGGAAAACTTTGAGCGCTTCCTGCAAACGCGTTATCCCGGCAACAAGCGCTTTTCACTGGAAGGCGGCGACATGTTGGTGCCGGCGCTGGCGGAAATTTTGGATCGCGGCGCGGCGCGTGGCGTCAAGCGGGCGGTAATTGGTATGGCGCACCGCGGTCGCTTGAATGTGTTGGCGCACATTCTTGGCAAGAGTCATGACAAGATCTTCCGCGAGTTCGAAGGCGTGCTGCTGCCGTTGAAAAATGAGGGTAGCGGGGATGTGAAGTACCACCAAGGTCAGCGCGGCGTTTTTCGCACCAATAAGGGTGAGGAAGTCGAAGTCATCCTGTGCGCCAACCCCAGTCACTTGGAGGCGGTGAACCCGGTGGTTTGCGGCGCGGTGCGCGGCTATCAAGCTGCCGACGGCGACAGCGAGCGCACCGGCACCATCGGTATTCTGGTCCATGGCGATGCCGCATTCACCGGTCAAGGCGTGGTAGCTGAAAACCTGCAAATGTCTGGCTTACCAGGCTTTACGACCGGAGGAACGATCCACTTGGTGGTCAACAACCAGATCGGTTTCACAGCCGGTCCGCGCGATTTGCACACCACTTACTACTGCACTGATATGGCGAAGATGGTGCAAGCGCCGATCATGCACGCCAACGGCGACTTCCCGGAATCGGTGCTGCGCGCCTGTCATTTGGCGGTGGATTTCCAACGCCAATTTGGCGAAGACACGGTCGTTGATTTGGTTTGTTATCGCCGTCGTGGCCACAACGAAGGCGATGAACCGATGTACACCCAGCCGCAGTTGTACCAGCGCATTCATGAGCACCCGACGGTGCGTGAAAATTACATAGGCTTGCTGCAACGGCGTGGATTGATGACCGCTGATGAATGCCAAGCTTTGTCGGATGGTTTTGATGCGGAGCTGCGCGAAGCATTGAAGGCAACCAAAGAAGAGGCGCAGCCTGAACCAGACCGCGACGATGTCATCGACTTGGATGATGGCGATGATCGCGATTGGAGTGATCAGCCGTCACCGCAAACTGGACTTCCGAAGGATGTGCTGGTCGGTTTCATTGAAACGCTCAACACCATGCCAGACGACTTGGTCGTGCACCCGAACTTGCTGCGTCAATTGCACCGCCGCGAACGCATGGTGCATGGCGAGCGTGATTTGGATTGGGGCTGCGGCGAAGCGGCGGCGTTTGCGTCGGTGTTGACCGCCGGCACTTCGATTCGCTTGGCCGGGCAAGACAGTGGGCGCGGAACTTTTTCGCATCGCCATGCGGTGATTCGGAATCAAGCGAAGGCAGATGAACACATCCCGCTGCAGGCAATGGCTGCGGCGAAACATGGCGGTTCCGCAGGGGATTCGAAATCGACTGGACCTTGCACTTTCGAGGTACACGACAGCTTCCTCAGTGAAGAAGCCGTGCTCGCTTTTGAATACGGCTATGGCTTGGCACGGCCAGAGGTGATGGGAATTTGGGAAGCACAATTTGGCGACTTCGTCAATGGCGCGCAAATTCCGATTGATCAGTTTTTGAGCAGTGGTGAATCGAAGTGGGGTCAACGCATAGGCCTGACCTTGCTGCTCCCCCACGGCTACGATGGCCAAGGACCCGAGCATTCAAGCGCGCGGATTGAGCGGTTTTTGACGCTAAGCGCCGAGGGGAACTGGGTGATCGCAAATTGCACCAATACTTCCCAATTCTTCCACCTGATGCGCCGCCAAGCGCTGCATTTGCCGGAAGGTGGCCGTAAGCCATTGGTGGTGTTTACGCCCAAGTCGCTGCTGCGCGACCCGCGGGCTGCAAGTGCGATTGAAGAGTTGGAAGGCGGTCGTTTCCTCGAACTCGTGCCCAATCAGGCCTTGGACGGCAGTGGTGCCATGCAAACCGAATCCGACGCAACCGTGAATGAAAAGGTCACCCGGGTTTTACTTTGCTCCGGCCGCATCTACCACGACCTAGCCAAGCGCCGACAGGAACTGGGCCGGGACGACGTCGCTATTATGCGTTTGGAACAGCTGTACCCTTTCCCGCGCGCCGCGTTGCGTGAGGAACTGGCGAAATACACCGACGCAGAGTTGATTTGGGTGCAAGAGGAGCCGTCGAACATGGGGCCGTGGGGTTTCGTGAAGCAGCGACTGCAGTTGATGAACCTCAGCTCCCGCTACACCGGACGTCCGTCGGCAGCGAGCCCAGCGACGGGGTCATACCGCCGTCACCAGGCCGAAGAGGAGTACATCCTCGAGCAGGCGTTTGGTTAATTGCCGAGTGGCCATAACAGACCAAGGAATATTCAAGCCTACTCCATGAGGCAAAGTTCAACGTTGAAGCCTTGCTTCCTTTGGGACTTTGCCGAATTGGCCTGACTCTGGGTATTGAAGATTCGGCAACCGAATCAATGAAATTGCCCGCAGAATGATAGAACTCAACACAAATCTTATCAAACACATAGGCGTTACATCGGCATTGTCAAAAATTCTATTGTGGTCACACAAATGGATTTTGAACTGGAGCCTGGGAGTGAGGGCTTGCGGAAGTTGTCAATAACTTTGAGACACCCATTGGTTTTATTTAGTGAGCAATTCCACCTCCGCATCCTTCGGCTTATTAATCCAAGCAGCCTCCGGCAAAACCGGCGCTCTAGGAATCCCATTCACAAAGCGCTCAGGATTAGTGCCGTAAGCACACTCCAGCACCTCGTTGCGTTTTCTCCGAAGTTCATGCGCCTCGCCTGAGTGCACCGCAGCTGGCGGCATCTATCCAATCCCACTGTGCCGATGCTCGTGGTTGTACCAGTGCACAAACATCCGCACAAAATCACGCGCTTCCTGTATGCATGAAAATCTATTCGGGTAGGACGGACGGTATTTCATC
>CAZMDZ010000222.1:0-6751 GCA_964565175.1 uncultured Planctomycetales bacterium | reverse complement strand
CCACGATGAACCACTGTCAACTCCTACCCTCAATTCAGGCCGCTGCAGCCTTGACTTGCGCTGCAACCGCTCAAAACTATTCGACCCAAAATCAAAACCCGCCTAATGGCGGCAATGCTGGCGGCTTCGGCATGGTGTGGGAAGATGTTTCCCCGCCTGAATTGGCGAGTTCGTCGCCAACTAGCATCAACGCTCAACCTGGCGGTGTCCACAATTTGATTGTTGGCACTGCATTGGAAGGCCTGTGCTGGTCGAGCAATGAGGGCCAAAGTTGGCACAACGAATACAACGATTTTTATATCGATCAATTCACGCCCAGCTGGTGGATCAACGATGTCGCCTTCCGCACGACTTCGAGCAATGAAGTGGTCGCCGTCACCATGTCAGGCGCCTACTGGTCCGACAATCACGGCATGTCCTGGATCCAGTGCGGGTACCCGCGTCCCGAAGGTGCCTTCAGCGTAGAGTGCAGTCCCGACGGTGCCGCTGCTGTCGCTGCTGGTCAATTCGGCAAGATTTGGATTTTTGACTGGCCGAGCAAAACTTGGTCGTCGGTTGTGATTCCAGGCGCAACTTTCGTTTCCGACGTCGACTTTGCCGTGGATGGCTGGCTGTACGTGGCGTCCAATTCGAGCCCAGCAGTGTGGACGTCTTCTGACTTAGGCGCAACTTTGCAGAAGTGCGGTGCAAACCTCCCCGGCGCTGCGGGTGAGGTGGAATGCGACCCGCAAATCGCCGGTCGCGCCCACGTCATTAGCCAAGGCAACTTGTGGGTGACCAACGATGGCCCGATCCGCGGAAGTTGGAGCCGGACCGGTTTTGGGTTGCCGCAAGGCGAAGCATTGAGCTTCATTCACCATCCGCATCACCCGCGCATCATGTTCGCCGGCACCTGGTACGACGGCGTCTACGTCTCGCAGGATTACGGAGCCACCTTCCGCCCCGTCGGCACTGCTGGCATGAGTCACCTCGGCGTGATTGACCTAACCATCAATCCCGACGACCCAACTTGGCTGTTTGCCGCGAGTCATTCCAACTCCGGATCTGCCGGCGGCGTATTCCGCTTGAATATCCAACCTTAGATCCAGAAAAGGCCACTTACTTTCCAGCCGGCGGTGACTTTCACCGCCGGCTGTTTCATTTAATCCGGCTTGACCTGGTCAAAGTCAAATACCCGGACCGCCTTAAAGTTGGCCTGGTTTTCGGCGATGAATGCCTGATGGTTGGCGCAGGGTTGGTAGCTATCGTGAGCCTCTAGCGAATCGAACAAGATCAGCAGGGCGACGTCGAAATCCTGGTCGTTGACCTCGCGGACCAAGGATGGAGTTCGCAATCCAGCCGCGCCGAAGCGCACGCCGGGTTCGTCGAAGAGGTGCTTGTTGCACGAGTCGATCAGCGCCTGGCAAGCTTCGGCGGAGTTGTCGTGCAGAGTGAAGTAGACGGAGTGGGCGAGCATGATGAGAGGGGGTATGCGAGAATCCTAGCGTATGCCTCGCCCGTCTCGCACCCATGTTGACGAATGCCCGGTTTCGCGCTGGCCAAATTCCAAGTGCACCTGCCCGCCGCCGGCTGCCGTCGCGCCGCCGAGCGATGGTGTGGTGCGCGTCGGGAGGGAAACCAAGGGGCGCAAAGGCAAGGGTGTGACGCTGATCACCGGCGTGCCGCTGCTTGGCAAGGAGCTCAATCAGTTAGCCAAGGCGCTGAAGAAAAAATGCGGCACTGGCGGCACGGTGCGCGATGGCGTGATTGAAATCCAGGGCGATCACCGCGACTTGCTGGTCACCGAATTGCAGAAACACGGTTGGACGGTGAAGAAGTCGGGCGGTTGATCAGGGATCAATCGTCACCATCACCGGAATGGTGGCAATGCGGGCTCTGGCGACTGGCTGGAAGCTGACCCCCGCGAAGTAAAAGGTGTAGCCGACGTATATCGACGCTTCATCGGGTAGCAAACTCAGGGTGGCGGTGGCGTCGCCGTTGGCATCGAGCACGCCGGTGAGGCCGCTGATTTGGGGCGGTGGCGCGGGTCCGGTCAGCATGTTGAAAAACCAATCGACGCTGAGCGGGATTTGCACGTTGCCGCTGGTAATCGGGCCAGTGCCGGTGTTGGAGCCGAGCAAGTAGTAGTTCATGCCAGCTTCACTCAGCGGGAAGTCCATCCAGAAATCGACCGCGCCGCCGAGGCTAGAAGCGATGCTGGTGCCGGAAGCAGACATGCAATCGCTGTAGGCAATCAACTTCACAAATCCGGCGAAGGTGTTGCCGGAATCGTGCGCTTTCCAGGCGCCCATGGCGAAGTCATCGATGCCGTTGCCGTCGATGTCACCGAGTGTCGCCGCGCTGTAGCCAAGGTTGCTGTTGAAGGTGCCTTCATACACTCGCAACAGGCTTTGGTCGGCTCCAGAAAGCACGCTGACTTGGCCGGTGTCCGGGCCAGAATTGCCATTGACGCGCGATGCGCCGATGATCAAGTCGGAGTGACCGTCTTGATTAAAATCCGGTCCGCCAGCGACGCTCATGCCGTAGTTATCATCCCGATTGCGGCCTTCGAGCTGGAACAGTATCGTGCCGTCGAGGCCGGAAAAAACGCGCACCATGCCAGCGCGCAAAGGGATTGCCGGGGTGGCGTAGGGAGCGCCAAGGATGACGTCGTCGTAGCCGTCGTTGTTGACGTCTCCGGCTCCTGCCACTGACCAAGCCAGTCGCTGGGCTTCGGCAGTGCCTTCGAGTTGATGAATCACGCTGAAGTCAGCGCCCGAGTGCACCGTCGCGCGGCCAGCAAGATGCAAGCCGGCGGCTTCGGCTTCGGAAGTGGCGATGATGAAATCGTTCTGACCGTCGGCGTTGACGTCGCCGCAAAGGGCAAGTGCGGTGCCGAGTTCTTCGTTGACTGCGGTGCCATTGCGCCGCAGTTGGAGTTCGAATGGGCTTCGGTCGGTCCCGGCGAAGTCGAAGCAGACTTGCCACTGCTCACTCAGGCGATCCAAAACCTGCTCGATAATGCGGTCAAATACAACCGCCAAGGTGGGCGAGTGGAAGTGGGTTTACACAGTCGTTCTGCCGCCGATGGCAATCAGCCACGCGGCATTCCCAACGGTGAATACATCGTCTTGCGCGTCGGCAATACTGGCCACAGTATTCCGGCGGAAAGTGCGAAAAAGGTGTTCGAGCGCTTCTACCGGCTCGACCCGGCGCACAGTCGCGTGATCGACGGCACCGGCTTAGGCTTGAGTTTGGCCCGCGAAATCGTGCTTGCTCACGGCGGCGACCTAAGGCTCGTTCCCAGCGGCGACGACTGGACGGAATTCGAACTATGGATACCGGCAGCTACGCGTTGCTGATGGAAAACCGTCGCTGCAGCAGCATCTTGGTAGGTGCGCTGGGCGAGGTCGAATTCAAGCGCGGCTTTTATGTTTACATCGGCAGTGCTTTTGGCCCCGGCGGCGTCGATGCTCGCGTGCGACGAGAGCACGAATGGGCGCTTGCCTTAAGCGCCTTGCCCCAATTTCAAATCCCCGTGCCAGGCTTTGGTTCCTCGGATTGCAATTGCGTTTCTCATTTGTTTCACGCTTTTCAACGACCGGTTCGACATTACTTGCCATGCCCCGCGCAGTCCGTACTTTTGCCCTGATCGCCCTCGCGGTCCTTTTCACCAGTTCCTCCTTAGCGGCTACAGTCGCCTCCGCAGCATCGGCCGCCATTGCCGCAGTGCCCTCGTCGGCGCCTCAAGGCCGCAATTGGCATCAGCCTCACGCCAACGCTTATGGTGACTCATTCGTGGATCTCGAAGGGGTCACGGTAGCGCCCAAAGAAACCTGGCGGATGGAATTTGATCGAGTTCGCAGTGACTTAGTGGTTTGGGATGGAGTGGTATTCGCCGTCGTTCAAACCGGCAAAAAAGTAGAACTCATCGCGCTTGAAGCCGCCGACGGCAAGGTCATCGCGCGCAGCAGTCTGCGCAGTTCCGACGGCTATTGGATTGGTGTTTGGCAGAACACGGTTTCGGTGTTGACTTCAGAATCGTTTCGCAGTTACTCGCTGCAAGGCTCCAAATTTAAGGCGGGAAAAAACCTTCGCGGCACCTTTGGTCTACACGGGCTGCTGGCTGAAGACTTAGCAATTGTGCCGCAGCTTGATGGACCAACCTTGGTGTTGGATGCACCGCGTGCCAAAGAATTGACCTCGGTGAGGGCCGGGCGCGGAACGGCGGCGTACTTGAATAACCAAGTCGCGATTGTCGATTTACGCACTGACAATGGATGGTACGGACGGCGGTTGACCTTGGACTTGTACGACGTCGAAATCAATGGGCGGAAAAGTAGCGCCACCCATGCGGATTTGTTGACTTCGGGCAGCCCGAAGAAGAAAAAGGGCACCGAAGAAAGTGACGATGTTTACGCCATCGCCATTCCGCGCGAAAAAGAATCGACCGTTTGGTTCGTCAAGTCGCCCTTGCCCATTGGAACAATTTCCAAAGAGCGTGCTGATTCTGCTTTGATGCCGGGAAGAGCTTTGTCGGTGATTTCCAATCGACCAGCCATTTGGCAGGAGCAAGTGATTGGCTTTGATTTCGATCAACGCTTGATTGCGATGAATTCGGAAGGAGCGGTGTCCGGGGTCGTCGGCGCCGATGACTTGCCGCCGGGTGCAATCCATGGTGCCTTATCTTTGGCAGGGAGTTGCTTGTACTTGGGGAACTGGGCGGTGGACTTGGAATCCAAGGACATTCTTTGGGTCGACACGGAAATCCACCCACAAGGTCCATTGGTGCCGACCGCCAATGGCGCCTTCGCCTACCGCACTCCCTATGGTGAAATCGTCGCTTGCGTTGCCGACGCCGCAGCTACCAGTGGAGCGATTGCCGCCGTTTGCTGGAAGAGGCGGTGGAGTGGCAATTGCCGCCGGAGCGCGGTCGCGCGCTGAGTGTGCAGATGGCCGGGAAGCGGCGGGTGTCGAAGGGGAACTTTGAAAAGACCCTTGAGAAGCTCAAAGCGGGCGAAAAAAAAGCACGCGGCGAAGTGGCCAAGGATTTCCTTGCTGCCGCCAAGCAATGCAGTCAGGCCGAGCAGGATCTTGCCGCCAGTGCCTTGCTCGCCGAAGCCGATCGGTTGGATCCACGCAACGCCAACATTCGCAGTGCTGCCAACGATTTGATCCCGGCCGAATTTCCGTTCGCCCGTCAATCGAAATCAGTTGAGTTGTGGCTGAAGTGGGCGGTGGAGTTGATGCCAGCTGGGGCCGAATTCATTTCGGTAGACCATCCGCTTTGGAAGCGCACTCGCGGCACGATTTGGGCACGCAATACTCTGGGGTTGCGCACCGATAACATCATTTTGTTGGTCCGCTCAGAGGACCCCGAGGTCGTCGGCAGTTGTTTGCGTAATGCGGAAGGCACGGTTCGAACGCTGAACTTTTTGCTGCGCAAAGATCAACCAGATTTGGAGCGCGGCCGTTTGCAAGTCCGCGTATTTGGCAATCGAACCGAGTACTTGAAAGTTCCCAACACCCAAGGCTTCGTCGCCATGCCGTGGAGCGCCGGATACTACTCGCCAACGGACCGCATTAGCCGTTTCTACATCCCCGATCTCAACGATCCAATCGCCGGCAAAGGCCGCCAGTTCCAAAAGACTTTGGTTCATGAGATTACTCACCAATATCTGTCGCAGCGCTGGCTGCCCGATCGCACCGTTGCGACTGGACCATTGGACCAGGCTGGTTACTGGGTGGTAGAAGGATTTGCTCGTTTCATCGAGGATCAATTGATGGAGTTGGGGCAGCCGACGATGGGTTTTAACGACCCGCGCGGCCAGGCGCTGGATTACACCGCTTGCATCGTCGATCATTCGTTTTTTGTCGCCCCGCAAAGGTTAGTGGAACTGAGCAAAGATCATTTCAACGAAATAAAGGACCGCGATTACGCGATGATCAAACTGAAAAACTCGTTGTTGAGCATGAAGCCATCGCCGCGCACAACTTTCTACGAAGAGGCTGGCAGCTGCTTGGATTTGATTCAGAAGGCGAAATGGAAGAGCAATTCCGCAGCTTCCTGAGCACGGTGCACGCTCGTTGATCCGCCAGCCAGCGGAAAACGGTGGAGCGCAATGCCAGCTTCGACCTAGCGCCGCCCTCGACGTCGCCGTGGTCCTTGGATTTCCACCTCAGTGAACCCAACGGCGCACTTGCCCAATTCACCGCCTTCTGTCGCGGTAACTTTCACCCGAATCCGTTTCACCGGCCGCGTTTCTTCAAATCGCAGCTCGGTCTTGTTGCGGTACTCGGGATCAATGTCCAAGGTGATTGGCTCGACATCCTTATCAATCCAAATCTGAATCTGCTTCACCCGTGGATTATTCTTTTGCTCAATCGGCCGCGCCCGCGCATGCGAAAACAACAGCTTGTCCGACTTCACGGTGCGCTTCAATTCAATCGTAAACTCCGGCGCCGGATCATTGGCCGCACATACCCAACGGCTGTAAAAACGGTTGTCGATCATGTGCCCCGGTTTGCCACCCGACGACGCCGTAATCTTCGGCTGGTTGCGTGGAATTAAATTGCGCGCCGCATCGCGGGGATACGACGAAATGTTCCCCGGCAAGGCGTCGGTAATTTCTAGCTCGAGCACTGCCGAGACGAAAGTCTGCGCATCTTCCCCAACGGCGACCGCTTTGACTTGCCATACTCCCGGTTCTTCGAAGGTATAACGACCGGCATAACGTTCATTTTCACGCGCTTCCTCGGGTGCCTCGGCAAT
>CAZMDZ010000221.1:0-6806 GCA_964565175.1 uncultured Planctomycetales bacterium | reverse complement strand
TTTCGATGTTGCTACTTGCTGCTTTGACTGCGATTTCTCCTGCATTGCCCCAAGATGTCTTGCGGCCGGATCGGCTGAATAATAAGGCTGTGGATGAGCGCGGGACTGCTCATGTGACCATTCGCATGTCGTTGGAATCGGAGAGTGAAGAGTGAAAATATTGGCAAGCGGAATGGCTAGAAAAGGATGCTGGTTACTTGATGGTGCATTTCCTTCCGCGCGAGATCGACCGCAGCGATACCCAGCTGTATCCAACTTTGGGTATGTGCCGTAAGGGGCGAAATTCAGGTCCCACAACGCACTCAATGGTTTGGCCGTTTTGGCGTTTGGAAGAAAACGAGTTCGTGATGAAAGTTGGGCAGATACGAGAGGGGGATTGGTGGGTATACCTCAGTAGCGAGGACATAGGTCAATCTCATCCGAAGTTAGTCACCATCACCGCTGATCAAGACTTCACCATCGAGATGGATGCAAGTTCATTTCGAATGGCGGAAAAATGGATCATGCATTTTCCGGAATTGACTCCTGGCTGGCTGCAGTCTCCGGTTGCATTCGAGCAGATCAGTGGAGCTCCCTTTACCCAAACCGGTACTGGTTTAGAAAGTGTCTTGGATGACTCTCAATTTATGTTCGATCCAAGGTCAGACCAAGCTGTCTTTTTTAAGAACTCATACGGATTGGATCCATTGCAAGCCAACGGCGGCTTTTTCTGGTCGGTGTCGTTGAAGGACTTACGGGCCAAAGCCAAGCTAGAAGGCAAGCCGTTGACCATTGATTTGCGTAAGCAGATCCCCACGTTGTCGTGTGTGCTCGCGCAGGATGGTGCTGGCGTTGATGCTCAAAATGGCGGGGAAGGGGGAACAATTAGTGTGGAACCACTTGCGGACGATGACGGTGTCTATCCACTCTTTCCGGGAGACTTTTTTGGCGCACTAGCGAGCAATTACGAAGCGCGTATTTTCGGACTACCGCCAGGGCGCTACCGCATTGTGCGTTACTCTCAAGCGGAAGAACGCATCGTCCAAGACATCGTAGTTGACGTCGATGGGCCGCAGTTTGAAGCCCCGAAATAGTTGGGGCTCCAGCGCGCGGTTTCGTCGGCATACGAAAGGGGGATCGCTCGGTAGAGCCGACCTAAACTAAGGGGGCTCATGGACTGCTCTCATCCCCGCGGAATTGGCGCTTGGTTTTCTGCGCCAACGACTTGTTTATCCACCTTGGTTTTGGCTGTCAGCGGCTGGTCGGCTGACGCAGCCTGGGCAGGCCCTGCAATTACGGCTTACCCGTCAAACGCCACAGCCGCGTACCTGCCCCAGCAAGACGCCTGGCCACCGGCGAAAGCATTGCAGGAAACTCCGGGGGCGGTTGCGCAGCTGCCGGTTTCGGTGACTGGAAAAAAGCTCGGCAACGGCAATTGGAAGCTGCGCTTTGAATTTAGCCCTTCCGATTACGACGAGGCCGCTCCAAAAAAAGTTTCGCTGGCCGGTACCTTTAATGGTTGGAACCGCGACTCGGTCGAATTGAAAAAAACTTCGGCGGGGAAATGGCGGGCGGATATTGAGCTGCCGGAAGGGCGTCATTTGTACAAATTCGTGCTCGACGACACGCGTTGGTATTCGGATCCGCGAAATGAACAGCTAGAAAACGACGGCCACGGCGGCGACAACTCAGTGCTGCGACTGGGCCTGCGCGCACAGATGGAGGAGTCGAGCGCGCAGATTGGCGATGGCAAGATCGCGGTGCATGCCCTTGAGCACGACTCGAAAAGCTCTTTCTTCTTGCAGCCCGTTGGCGACGGCAAGGTGCTGGTGCGCTACCGCAGCTTGAGCCATGACGTCGACAAGATCACGTTGCACTTGCGCGGGCAGAAGCCATTGCCGATGACGTCGGCAATGGAGGGGCCGTTGTTGGAAACTTGGGAAACCACGGTGCCGGTGCCGCACGCAAAAATGGCTTACACTTTTGTTTTGGAAGATGGCGAAACGCGCGGGCGCCATCCGGAGATGTACACGATGACGAAAAAGGCGGCGATGGGTTTTCAAACGCCGGATTGGGCGAAGGACGCGATTTGGTATCAGATCATGCCCGATCGATTTTGCAACGGCGATGCAGCCAATGACCCGGAAGATACGCGGCCGTGGACCAGTGACTGGTATGAGTCTAGTGATTTCGAAGGGCGCGACGGCCAGACCTTTTGGCAGTGGTATGTCTACCAGCGGTTGTACGGCGGTGACATTTCGGGATTGCAGTCGAAGCTGCAGTACTTGAAAGACCTGGGTGTTAACGCGCTTTACTTGAACCCGGTTTTTGAATCGCCGTCGCACCACAAGTACAACGCGACTGACTTTCGTCACATCGATCAGCACTTTGGCAAGAAGGGCGATTTCACCAATGAGGTGGCGAGTGAACATTTACTCAAGCCTGATTCGTGGACCTGGACGGCCAGCGATCGCATCTTTTTGGACTTCATGGCGGAAGCCAAGGCGATGGGTTTTCGTGTGGTCATCGACGGCGTATTTAATCACGTAGGCACCGCGCACCCGGCGTTTTTGGATGTGCGCGTCAATGGCAAGCGTTCGCCGTATGCTGATTGGTTCGACGTCACTTCGTGGAAGCCATTCAAATACAACGGTTGGGCGGGTTTTGGCGAGTTGCCGGTATTCAAGAAGTCGGCCAACGGCTTTGTTAGCGACGGCGTCAAGCAGCATATTTTCGACGTCACCCGTCGCTGGATGGATCCAAACGGTGACGGCGATCCGTCGGATGGCATTGATGGTTGGCGCTTGGATGTGCCCAACGAAGTGCCGATGCCGTTTTGGGAAGAGTGGCGTGAATTGGTCAAGGAGATCAATCCAGACGCATACATCAGCGGCGAAATTTGGCACCGCGCTGAGTCGTGGTTGACGGGTAAGCACTTCGACGCGGTGATGAACTACCCGTTTGCATCGGCGGCGATTTCATGGATTGGGCATCGGCAAAAGAAGTTCACGGTGAGCGAACTCGATCGCCAGTTGGCCGAGTTGCGTATGGCTTATCCGGCTGAGGCAACCTACGTTTTGATGAACTTGCTCGACAGTCACGACACCGATCGCTTGGTGTCGAAAATGCTCAACCCGGATCGCGATTACGATTCCGAAAACCGCGAGCAGGATCCGGGGTCGACTTTCAACAATCAAAAACCCGGCACGCTGGAATACCGCAAGGCTCGATTGGCGGTGTTACTGCAAATGACGTACGTCGGCGCGCCGATGGTTTATTACGGCGATGAAGTGGGCATGTGGGGGCCGGATGATCCGTCGAATCGCAAGCCGATGTTGTGGAAGGAACTCGAACCGTATGCCAAACTCGACGAAAACTTCGTCATGGATGAACACCTTGAGTTCTACCGCCGAGCGATTGCCTTGCGCAATGACTTGTCGGCGCTGCGACGAGGTGGATTCCAAACTGTGCTGGTCGACGACGAGCGCGATCTTTGGGGTTTTCTGCGCGAAGACGACAAGCAATGGGTGTTGGTCGTTTTGAATGCCGGCTTGAGCAGCGCGGAAGTCGACGGCTACCAGTTGCTGGAAGAGACGCTTTCGGCCAACGGCGTTTCCATCGCCGCGCCGGTCGAAGCAGAAACTCCCGAAGGCGAATCCGTCACTGGTGGTGGACAAGTTTTGGGAATTCAGGTCTGGGGCAATGGCAACCGAATCGGCGGTTTGGATGCCGGTATTTGGATGCTAAACAAGAATTAGCCAGCGCTTTGATTCCCGATCCACTCCCGCATCGAACCCCGCACCGTGCCCATTCACCCTCACTTCGCTCAACGCCGCGCCGGTGTGTTGATGCACCTGACCTCGCTTCCTGATGGCGGCCGCAGTTTGCAAGCCGCCAAGCAGTTCGTCGATTGGTTGGTCGAGGCAGGATTCAGCTGGTGGCAAATGCTGCCGGTCGGCCCGCCTGGGCCTGGCAATTCACCCTATTCCTCGCCGTCGGCGTTCGCGGGCGATGCAAACTTGCTGGTCGATGCGCAGTTGGACGGCGATTTTCAATCCTTCTTGCAGGAAGAAGAGTACTGGTTGCAAGATTGGGTGATGTGGTCTTGCCAATCAGCAACGACCAGCCCAACGACCAGCCCAACCTCCAACTCCCAAGCGTATCCAAGCCCCATCAACCCCGCAGCCGTCGCCCAAGACCAATTCCGTTTCCAACTGGCGTGGATGCAGCTGCGCCAATACGCCAACCAGCGCGGCGTCCAACTGCTTGGCGACATTCCCATCTTCGTCGAACTCGAAAGTGCCGACGTCGCCGCTCATCGTGATTTATTCCGCTTAAACGAAGACGGCACCGCAGAAGTCGTCACCGGTGTGCCGCCGGATTGTTTCAGCGATACCGGTCAATTGTGGGGTCATCCGCACTACCACTGGCCAGCTCATCGCGAGCAAAACTTTGAATGGTGGCTGCAGCGTTTTCAACGTCAACTGCGTTTGTTCGACGCCGTCCGCATCGACCACTTCATCGGTTTTCACAATGCCTGGGAGGTCGCTGGCGACGCCGAAACTGCGATGGACGGTCACTGGGCACTGGCTCCTGGCGTCGAAATTTTGACGGCCATGCAGCAGCATCATCCACATGGTCTACCGCTACTGGCTGAAGACCTAGGCGTAGTCACGCCGCCGGTGCACGAGCTGCGCGACCGCTTCCACCTACCTGGCATGCGCATTCTGCAAAACGCCTTTTACAGCGACGACTCCCGCGACTTGCCGCACAACTGCCCGCCGAATTCGGTCACCTACACCGGCACCCATGACAATCAAACTATCGCCGGTTGGCTAGAAGAACTGCAAACCGAAGCTGCCCTAGAAAACTCCGATGGCGATGCCGCGCAGACTTTGGCACGGTTGCAGTCGATGATGCCAAGTCCAAACTCCGAGTCCGATTCCAATTCGGATTCAAAAGCCCAAGCGGTCGTCGAAGCTGCTCTGAGTTCAGGTTCCAATCTGGTCATCCTGCCGCTGCAAGACATACTCGGCCTTGGCGCCGAAGCGCGGATGAACACGCCCGCCACCACCGAAGGCAATTGGCAGTGGCGAGTGGATGCAAACGCCCTCAGCATTGATCTCGCCGCTAAACTTCGCCGTCAGCTCGAACGCGCTGACCGGCTGCGTTAACACCACCCAATTCCGACACCCCAGCCCGCAACCGTCCACTCCCGCACAACCATGGACATCGCCACCCTCAACGACCGCATCCGCACCCTGGCCCTCGACCTGTGGTGGACCTGGAATCCTGAATGCCAGCGCGTATTCGCCGCCCTTGATCCGGTGCTGTGGAGCGCGTCCCATCACAATCCACTGATTACTTTGCAGATCGCATCGCCGGCGCGAATGGCGGCGTTGGCCGAGGATGGCGAGTTTCTGGCGCTGGTCAAGCACGCCGAAGAACTGCGCAAGGATTACTACAAAACCAAGTCGTGGTTTAAGCGCACGGCGACGGCCAAGCAAAAGCGGATGAAGGTGGCTTACTTTTGCAGCGAGTACGCGATTCACGAATCGATCGCGCAATACTCGGGCGGACTTGGAGTGCTGGCCGGCGACCATTTGAAGTCGGCGAGCGACCTTGGCATTCCGCTGGTGGGCGTCGGCATGCTTTATCAACATGGTTACTACCGTCAGGAGATTCTCAAAGACGGCTCTACTCGCGCGCTGTATCCGCAATACCCTCACGCAATTTTGCCGTTGCAAGACACTGGCAAACAGGTGCGCGTGCCGATTGGCCCGCGGGATGTCACGGCCAAAATTTGGATGATGCAAGTCGGTCGAGTACCGCTTTATTTGCTCGACACCAATCTCAAGGAGAACAAACCCGCCGATCGCCAGTTGACCGAGGGTCTGTACAAGGGCGAACCCGAGCTGCGGTTGCGCCAGCAAGTGCTGCTGGGCATCGGCGGCATGCGCGCGTTAGATGCACTAGGCATCAAGCCGACGGTTTGCCACTTGAATGAAGGCCATGCCGCTTTCGCCAATTTAGAGCGGCTGCGCGTGCTTACTGCCAAAGGCCGCAAGTTTGAAACCGCGCTCAAGCAGGTGAAAAAGGCGACGGTTTTCACTACTCATACTCCGGTGCCAGCTGGTCACGATCGCTATCAGCCCAGAATGGCCGCGAAGTGGCTCAAGCGCACGATGACGGCGCTGGATCTCAATACTCAGCAACTCGCTGACCTCGGCCGTGAAGTGCCGGGCGATAAGCAAGAGCCCCTGTGCATGACAGTGCTGGCGCTGCGCACCGCCGAGCGCGTCAATGGCGTTGCTGCGCTGCATGGCGAAGTCTCACGCAACATGTGGACCCGCGTTTATTTCCCCGATGCCGACGTCGATTCCACCGCGATTCAGTCCTCGGCCGCAACCGCGAGCATGCAGGTGCCAATCGGGCACATCACCAATGGCATCCACCCGCAAACTTGGTTGGCACCCGCCGCCGCCGCGCTTTACAGCAAACGCCTGCGCATGAAATGGAATGGCGCAGGTGACAAGGCACCATGGTGGGGGCGGATCGACAAGATCAGTGATGAAGAACTGTGGCAACTGCGCGGCGAACTGCGTGCGGGCATGGTGCATTTCCTGCGCGACCGATCACGCGATTCCGTTTTGCGCCACGGCGGCACCTCGGCCGAGGCATTGCATGCAATCAGCCAGCTCGATCCCAATGCATTGACGCTTGGCTTTGCGCGACGATTCGCTACCTACAAGCGCGCGCCGCTAATTTTCAAAGACGCCAAGCGCCTTGCTGCGATCCTCAATTACAGCGACCGGCCGATGCAGTTG
>CAZMDZ010000220.1:0-6816 GCA_964565175.1 uncultured Planctomycetales bacterium | reverse complement strand
GAATTAAACCTGTCGTGTCCAAACGTCAAAGGCGGCACTCAGTTTTCGACCGACGCGGTTGCCTTGGCCGAAGTGGTGCGCGAATGCCGCAAGCTGACAACCAAGCCGATGTGGGTCAAGCTGTCGCCCAACGTCGGTAGCATCGCGCCGCTGGCCAAAGCAGCCGAGGATGCAGGCGCCGATGCCCTGACCGTTTGCAACACAATCGTCGGCATGCTGGTCGATTGGCGCACACGCAAACCCCGGCTAGGAAACGGGATTGGCGGCATGTCCGGCCCGGCTGTGCGGCCAGTGGCTACCCGTTTGGTCTGGGAAAGCAGCAATGCGGTCCAGATTCCGGTGATCGCCTCGGGCGGTGCCGAGTCCGCCGACGATGTGCTCGACTACCTCGTTGCAGGTGCAACTGCGGTACAAATTGGCACCGCTTCGTTTCGCCGTCCTGACGTCATCAGCCGTATTGCCAAGGATTTACGCCAAATTTTGACTGTAGAAGACCTGAAACTAGCCGATTTGCTCGGCACGCTCCAGTGGCCCGCTCCGGTATCCTGTTGAGTGCGGTTCTCCCGCTAACCTCTCAAGAAGCTTGAATCATGGTTAATTTCGACGCCATCGGCGACGCGATGACGAGTCTGGGGCACGGTCTCGGCAAAGCTCTGCACGCAGTTTTCGGCTCCCGCAACGCGCGGGTAGTGAAGCGTATGCGCGCCTTCATCCCAAAAATTGATGCTCACGAAGAGTGGGCTGCTGGGCTGACGCAAGAGCAGATGGCCGAGCAAACGGCTCAGTGGAAAAAGCAAGTAGCCGACGGCACCCGGCTGAAGGAAATCCTTCCGCAGGCATTTGCCATGGTCCGCGAGGCAGCCACCCGCACCCTTGGCTTGCGCCACTACGACGTGCAATTGGTCGGCGGCATGGTGCTTCATGAAAGCGGCATTGCTGAAATGGCCACCGGCGAGGGCAAAACTCTGGTCGCCACTATGCCAGCGTATTTGAACGCGCTCGAAAATCCCGTCTTCATCGTCACCGTCAACGATTACCTCGCTCGACGCGATGCCATGTGGATGGCGCCGGTGTACGAGTACTTGGGCCTCCAAGTGGGTGCCATTCAATCGTGGATGCCGCCGTCCGACCGTCACCCGGTGTATGCCTGTGATGTCATCTACGGCACCAACAACGAGTTTGGCTTCGACTACTTGCGCGACAACATGAAGTCGCGTCGCGATGACCAGGTGCAAAAGGTCTTGTCCTACGCCATCATCGACGAGGTGGACTCGATCTTGATCGACGAAGCGCGTACGCCGTTGATCATTAGTGGTCCAGCGACCGGCAACGCCGAGCGCTATTGGCAAGGCATGCAGGTCGCTCGCAAGCTCAAGCCGGAAGAGCACTGCGAACTCAAAGAAAAAGAGAAGCAAGCCATTCTCACTGAGGAAGGCATCGTCGCTGCCCAGAAACTGCTCAAAGTCGAGGACTTCTACACCGGCGCCGGCAACATGGAGTGGCCGCACATTCTCGAACAGTGCTTGCGCTCCTTGCACCTCTATGAATTGGACGTTGACTACGTGGTCAAAGAAGGCCGCATCGTCATCGTTGACGAGTTCACGGGTCGTTTGATGGACGGTCGTCGCTGGGGCGATGGTCTGCACCAGGCAGTGGAAGCCAAGGAAGGTTTGAAGCCGCGCGCCGAAAACCAAACGCTGGCAACCATCACCTTCCAGAACTACTTCCGCATGTTCAACAAGCTGTCCGGCATGACCGGTACAGCGCTGACCGAAGCGGGCGAATTCGCCAACATCTACGATCTGGACGTGGTCGAAATTCCGACCAACAAGCCGATCACCCGCTCCGACGAAGCCGACGTCATCTACTTGCACGAAAAAGACAAGTGGACGGCCATCGCAGACGAAATTGCGGAGACCAATGAAAAAGGTCAGCCAATGTTGGTCGGTACCACCAGCATTGAAACTTCCGAAATGCTTTCGGGTGCACTCAACCGGCGGGGCATTCGTCACAGCGTTCTCAACGCGAAGCAGCACGAGAGTGAAGCGGAAATCGTCGCTCAGGCCGGTCGGAGTGGTTCGGTGACTGTAGCGACCAACATGGCTGGTCGTGGAACCGACATCGTGCTAGGCGGTAATGCCGAAGGTCTGCTCAAGGCTGAGATGGATAAGCGTAAGTGGGACGAAGCTGAGCACGCAAGCGAGATTGAAGCGCGGCGTTCTGAACTGGAAATACAGTGCCAGGGCGAGCGCGGCGATGTCTTGACCGCCGGTGGTTTGTACGTGCTGGGCACCGAGCGCCATGAAGCGCGCCGGATTGATAACCAGCTACGCGGTCGTGCCGGTCGTCAAGGTGACCCGGGCCGCACCCGCTTCTTCCTGTCACTAGACGACGCGCTGATGAAGCGCTTCTATCGCGATTGGGTGAAGAACTTCCTTGGTCGCGCTGGCATGGGCGGTGGTGAACCGGTCGAGTCGAAAATGGTGTCCAACGCCATCCGCAAAGCGCAGAAGAAGGTCGAGCAATACCACTTTGAAATTCGTAAAAACCTGCTTGAGTATGACGAGGTCATGGACAAGCAGCGTCACCTGATTTACGAGCACCGTCAAGAATCCTTGGAAGCCAAGGATCTGCGTGAAAAGATCCACGAGATGTTCGCTGAGGTGATCAGTTCCACCGTCGGCACCTATCAAGGCGACGGACGTGATGTGGCCACCGACTGGGATGCCATCTCGCTGTGGGCTCAGCGAAAATGGGATTCCGCCTTGACCGCCGCTGAGCTTGAAGCCGCTGGCTTGGAAGAGGTCGAAAATAAGCTCAACCAGGAAATTGCCACCATTTACCAGGGGCGCGTCGATGAGTTCGGCGAAGATTTGCTGGGCGAACTCGAGCGCTTCTTGATGTTGAATGCCATCGACACCAAGTGGAAGGAACACTTGTACACGATGGACTCTCTGCGCGCGGGGATCTCGTTGCGCGGATACGCCCAGGTAGACCCCAAATCCGAATATAAGCGCGAAGGTCTAGAGCGCTTCCAAGAACTGCTGTTCACCGTCGCCGATGAGGTCACTGGCTACGTGCTGCGGATGAAGCTCGCTGCCGCCGACGAGAATAAGCTCGAAGAAACCTACCAGGGCGCCCAAGCAAGTCACCCGCAAATGGCTTCGGCAACCGGCGGTCCTGCTTCGACCACAGGCGGACCGGGTGGGGCGCGTCAACGCCCGCGTCAAAAGGTTGCGGTAGGCTATTCGGCGCCGTCTTCTACTGCTGCTGGTCAGCGCGAAATGTGGCAGAAGGCGCAAAAGGCTACCGAAGCTCAAGAGGCAGCCGAACGCGAGGCAAAAGAAGCCGAAGCTTCCGCTGCCGCTCAATCGACTACGCCAGCCGCGCCTGCCGAAACAGAAGATCCGTACGCCAAGGTCGGCCGCAATGAAGCCTGTCCCTGTGGTTCGGGTAAGAAGTTCAAGCAGTGTCACGGCAAAGCCTGATTCGCTTCCACATCGACTTCCTCACCTGCGCACTGCATGAGAGAACGTAGGCGCGGCATTTACCTGCTGTACCAATTGGTGCTCGGCGTTGGCAGCTTGCTGTTGATGCCTTGGGTGCTGTTTCGCCTGCTCGCTGAAACCAACTTTCGTTCCAGCTTTGTTCAAAGGCTGGGATACGTTCGCGACCTCGCAGGCCCGAAATCCAAGGTGGGTTGGGATACCAGCGGCACCTTGGCCACGCTTTGCTTGAAAACCGAGACGCCAGCCGACAACCGGATTCTCCTTCACGGTGTTTCCGTTGGTGAGATCAAAGCTCTTCGGCCGCTAGTCAAGTTAATTACCGAACAACGAAGCGATCATCAACTGGTCATTTCTTCGACAACGCCTTCCGGAATTCAAACGGCGAAGAAGGAATTTCCAGGTGTTGCCGTGATTCAGTTCCCATTGGATTTCAACGGGTCCACCAATCGTTTCCTCAAACGTGTTGGACCGACGGCGGTGATTTTGGCCGAGTTGGAGATCTGGCCGAACTTCCTGCGCCAGTGCAACCGCCGCCAGATCCCGGTGGCGATAGTCAATGGTCGCATTACCGAGCGCTCGATGGGTGGCTATAAACGGGTGCAGAAACTACTGCCGCAATTCGATCGCATTCTTCAATATTGCGTGCAAAACCAGCGCTACGCCGATCGTTTTTTAGCATTGGATGTGCCGCCTGACAGTGTAGTCGTGACCGGCAATTTGAAATACGACAGCTTGCCCCAGGGCATGGCCGAGGTCGCCCAACCATGGGATGCCATGGTCGCTGGTCGCCCTGCAGTGGTGCTTGCGTCGACTCATGAGCCGGAAGAAGAGCAAGTCCTCGCGGCACTGAATCGCGCCGAAGGCATGCCGTCGGCGCTTTGGATTGTGGTGCCGCGGCACCCGCATCGAGCAGCCAAGTTGGAAGGGGTGCTGAAAAAAGCCACGCCAGATCGCCAGGTGATCGTGCGGAGCAAATGGACCCAAGCCGAAGCCCTGCCCGACGACGCGATTCTGCTTGTCGACACTTTTGGAGAGCTAGAGGGCATCTATACCGCAGCCACCATGGCTTTCGTCGGTGGCTCCCTGATCGAGCATGGAGGCCAGAATGTACTGGAGCCAGCCGCCTTCGGTTTACCGGTGGTGGTGGGGCCGCATACTGACAACTTTGTCGAAGAAGTCCAACTCTTGAAGGATGCTGGCGGTTTGCTTGCTGCAGACAACCTTAGTGTTTTGTTAGAATGCGCGCGGAATTGGCTTACAGACCCCTCTCAAGCCAAAAATGCCGGCTTGGCAGGTCAGGCCGCGCTTGATTCCCGCCGCGGAGCCGCTCAGACTACTTTCACTGCACTGACGTCCGCGGGCATCCTCTAAAAGCCCCCTCCAAACCCGGGAACGCGCAACCAAGCTACCCACTGCTGTTTCGATGGCAGAACCCCAAACAAGCATGGAAAGAAAACTTTTTACCTCGGAATCCGTCTCCATGGGCCACCCAGACAAGGTGGCCGACCAGGTCAGCGACGCCATCCTCGACGCTTGCCTACGACAGGATCCGCAATCTCGAGTTGCCTGTGAGACCTTCGTCACCACAGGCACCGTAGTCGTGGGTGGGGAAATCAGCACCAAGACTTACGTCGACGTGCAGACTGAGGTGCGCCAAGTCATCGAAGAGATTGGCTACACCGATAGTGGGATGGGTTTCGAGTACGACGGCTGTGGTGTGCACGTCTTGATTCACAGTCAGTCCGGCGACATCTCCCAAGGCGTTGATTCGTCCGCCGATAGCGGCCAAACCGGGGCTGGCGACCAAGGCATGATGTTTGGCTTCGCATGCCGCGAAACCGCCGACCTGATGCCAGCGCCGATTCACTGGTCGCACCGGTTGATGGAGAAACACGCCGAGGTGCGTCAATCAGGTCAATTGGATTGGCTGCGTCCAGACGCCAAAGCGCAAGTTACTTTCGAATATGAAGGTGACAAGCCGAAGGCGATTCAAGCGGTGGTGCTGTCTACTCAAACCGTGGACATGGACATCAACCAAATCCGCAGTGAAGTCGAGGAGCAAATCATCCGCGCTTGCTTGCCAGCTGAGTTGCTGACCAACGACACGGTCTTCCACATCAACCCAACGGGTAAATTCGTCATCGGCGGTCCTCACGGCGACGCTGGCTTGACTGGCCGCAAGATCATCGTCGATACCTACGGCGGTTTGGCTCGCCACGGCGGCGGTGCTTTCTCTGGGAAGGATGCCACCAAGGTCGACCGTTCTGCCGCCTACGCCGCGCGCTGGGTGGCCAAAAACATTGTCCAGGCTGGCTGGGCCGATCGCTGCGAAGTGCAGTTGGCTTATGCCATCGGCGTGGCTCAACCGGTTTCGCTGCGCGTCGACACTTTCGGCACCGCCAAGTGCGGCATGACCGACGAGCAAATCACCGCTCACCTGCGCAACCTACAACCCTGGAAGGGCGCCGATCCACTGACTCCAGATTGGATCATCGGCAAACTCGCCTTGCGCACCCCAACCGGATACACCGATCCGCAAGGTTGGACCTACCGCAAGACCGCCGCTCATGGCCACTTCGGCCGTGATCTGTTCCCATGGGAATCCTTCGGCTTGGTCGAAGAACTGCAATCCCTGTGCGCCGCTGGCGCCACTGCTTAACAGCCCAAACCCCCTCGGCTGTACGCAGCCCGAAACCCCCAAAGTACCGGGCTGTTTGGCCCATTGATCCAAAGCTAACCATGACCACCGCTACCGAAATGAAATTCAAGGTTGCCGACCCCTCGCTTGCCGACGAAGGTCGGCTGCTGATTGACTGGGCCGAAAGCCGCATGCCGGTGCTGATGACCCTGCGCGAGAAGTTGGCCAAAACTCAACCGCTGAAAGGTCAGCGCATCGCTGGCTGCTTGCACGTGACCAAAGAAACCGCGGTCTTGATCCGCACCTTGGCTGCCGCTGGCGCCGAAGTTTCTTGGAGTGGCTGCAACCCGCTGTCGACCAACGACGCGGTTGCTGCAGCTCTTGCTGAAGAAGGCATCGGCATTTTTGCTTGGTACGGCCAAGACGTCGAAGGCTTCTACTGGAGCATCGACCGCACCCTGGACTTCAAGCCGACCATGACCTTGGACGATGGCGCCGACTTGATTTTCCGCGTTCACTCCGAGCACTCGAACCTGTTTGAGCACATCATTGGTGGTTCCGAAGAGACCACCACCGGCGTGCACCGCCTGCGCGCCATGGCCGCCGACGGCAAGTTGATGTACCCGGTCATCGCCGTCAACGACGCCGAGACCAAGTGGGACTTCGACA
>CAZMDZ010000219.1:0-6829 GCA_964565175.1 uncultured Planctomycetales bacterium | reverse complement strand
GTTGGCCATGAACGACATGCCGCGTTCGTTGCCGGTTGTGCCATCGAAGGCTAGCACCATGGCGTTGCGAACGTTGTGGTAGTTGGTCGAGCCAGGAATCAATCCCATTTCTAGGTTGTAAGCGCCACTATGCGGAACCAGGCATGGGGCCAATTGACCGATGTTGCACCAGGCATCAGGATCCGGCGCGAGGGTGGTGGCATCTAATGCCGTCAACGCCATGTGCGGAGGGATGACGCCAGCGGCGGTATCAAAATCTTCGGTGAAAGGCAGCGGAGCGGCGGCGCCAGGCAGGTTGAGTGGTCCGAGGTCGGTTTGAGCGAAGGCGGACGCAGGGCAGGCAATTGCCGCAAGCAAGATGGCTGAGGTGGCGAGTTTCATGGGGAGAGGGGCTTCGGTAGAAGAATCCACCGGGGATACATACAGATTCACTGATTTTGCCGAATTGTGCAAGTGTCGGGCTGGTCGAGGGTAAATTGAGCAGCAAATGAAATTGCTGGCGCAGATTGGTTTTTGGTTCGCCTTGCTGGTGGGGATCGGTTGCACCCCCGCGCCGCCTCTGCCAGACCCGCTAGAGGCCGGATGGAAGGGCCAGCCAGTTTGCGAGAAGTTGTTTGAAAATAACTACTTACGCGTGTTGCGCTGCACCTTCCCGCCAGCCGGTGGCCACGACCGCCACTTTCACGCCCCACATTTCGGCTACGTGCTCAGCGACGGCCGCATGCAAATCACCGACGCCGACGGCACCCGAACGGTGGATCTACCTGCCGGTGCCACCTGGTACAGCGAGGGCGTGGAATGGCACGAAGTGGTGAGTGTGGGGGAAACCACTTCCCAATATTTGATTGTTGAGGAGAAGCAATAAGCCTCTCCTCAAACTAGGATTTCCACTCCTTTTTACCCCACTTTCGTGGATGGGAATCGAGTCCGAAGACTATTGAATCACTTCGGCCAACGAATTTGTCAGCACACCCGACGTCAGGTCAACGCCTTGGGTGTAAATCGTCACCCCGGTGGTTCCAGCGGGGATGCCCATCGGGAAATCCACTGCGCCGAGGGCGTTGGTGGTGACCACTGGCAGCGGCGTGATCGGGAAGCTCATGTCGACCATGCCGTAAGGGGTCATCACTGGGCCAGCGCCAGCGCGGGTGAAGCCGATCAAAATCGGGCTGTTTGGGGTGGCATTGCTAATCGCAAAAGTTGCGGTGCTGCCAGCGACCAAGTTGGTGATTTCGTAAATCGGCTGCTCGAGTTCAACGATGGCATAGAGACCAAAAGTCCAACCGGCACTGCCTGGAGCGGCGTCGTGCATGTCGTTCCAATAGCCTGGGCCGTAGGGTGAGCCGAAGCCGTACATGTGGACATGATCTTCGCCGTTGACCGGATCATTGCCCGAGTAATTATCGGGTTGGCCGGAGGCCCAGTTGGTGAAAGGGCTAGTGTCTCCATCTGCCCACTCGAAAGTGCCTTCGAGGGTGATGTCGTTGTAGCCAATCCACAAGTCGCGACTTTGATTGCCCCAGTAGCCGAATGTGTTGTAGATCCAATCGTTTTCGGCAATGTCGTTGATCGTCACCAAATCACCACCCATAGCGGCTGCGGCAAGTTGAGCGTCGGTCCAGGTCGACTCCTCGAGGATGTGGTAGATGTGCCCGTTGGCCGGGTTGACTTCAAATCCAAGGGAACCAGGGAACTGTGCGGTGGCATTGCCGCATAGCGATGCTATGAGAAGGAGGGGGAGGAGGAATTTCATCGCGGAATAAAAGGTATCAGATATGAAAAATCCTGCTTCCGCCTATTTCCAGTAGGGTAGGGCCAGATATGACTAGCCGCTCGGTAGACATCTTCGACGACCAATTCCAACGCCAGGTCGCCGAAGGCGATTTTGAGCTCAATCCCTTTGAACTCGCTGCGTTGGCGCACGTCCAAGGGGCGATGCTGGATTTGGGCTGCGGATTAGGCAATTTGAGTCTAGCTGCTGCTCGGCGGGGCCATGCCGTGCTCGCTGTTGACGCCAGCCCGGCAGCAATCACACGCATCCAAGCCGACGCGACCCAAGCTAAGCTGCCGATCCAGGCAAAGGTCGTCGACTTGGAAACTTGGGAAATCGATACCTCCTTCGACACCATCGCCGCCATCGGCATCTTGACGTATTTCCCGCGCCGACGAGCTTTGGAGTTATTGAAGTCGGTTTTGAACCGCACGCTGCCAGGGGGACGCGTGATTCTGAATTCTTTGATCGAGGGCACCACCTTTTTCGATCTTTTCGATGGCGACTGCTATTACTTGTTTCAACCGGGTGAGTTGGTTGCAGCGGTAAAGGGATGGTCGATCCTTCATTGCCAACGCGAAGAGTTCGAGGCACCAAACGGAACCATCAAACTGCTGGAAACAGTGATTGCAGAAAAGCCTTCGGTCAATTCTTCAGCAGACCTGCAATAGCTGCGCCCGCGAAGGGCGTCGCCACCCGCAACCAGGCGATTTGATCGACATCTTCGACGGTGACGCCGTGCAGAGCCAGTCGAGATAAACCCCAAGCGCAAAGCAGCACGCCGATCAGTAATCGCCAGGTCGGTGGTGCTGGGTTTTTGTTGGGCCGGGGTCGTTCAAAAAAGGAGAGGGCGGCGGCGACGGGGATGAGCACGATGAAAAAGCCAATCGTCCAGAGCAAATGCAAAGTCCACCAGCCGTCGGCACCGGGCAAGAGGTGGAGGCCGAAATCAAACCAGAAGCCGACGCCGTAGCTGAGCATCATCATTGTGCTGTGCCACAGGAAGACGGTCATGATCATCGAGCTGATGAGCACCGTTGCCGTCCAAGCGCGGCCGCGTGCAAGCCAGGCTTCCAAACGTTTTTCGATGATCAAGACAAAGCCGAATTGGATGGCGGCCAAGCTGAGCAGAGGAAGGTGGGGCGGAGTGGAGTTGCTGATTCTTTCACCGGGTACACCAATCATGCTGGTCGGCCACGGGCCGTAGGAAGTCATCCAAATCAAGGCGCCGATGCCGCCTAGGAAACTCAGCCAGGGAATGGCTCGGTTTTTGATTCTTCGATCCAGCCAAACAAATCCCAATTGATGAACGGCCAACCAAAGAGTGATGAAATTCACCCAACCCAATGCCGGTGCCGTTTCTGTGAAGTAAAGCCAGTCGCCGATTACTGCTAAAGCAAGGGGCGTCCACAGGGAGAGTAAACCAAAACGATGCCAAAGCATGCGCATCGCTGGAGCCAGTGCCACCATCACGGAATACACGGCCAAGAACCAAACCGGGACCAGCGCTACTTCTGAACCGATTTCAACGTAGACCGAGGGCACGCCAAACTGCATGGCGATCCAACCCGCAATCGGCCAAAAGGCGACCAAAATCAAAACCGGTTTGAGCAGGCGGCGTACACGCGCAAAAAACCATTGGTGATAAGGGATGCCGTCGCGGGTGGCGGCGTCCCAGGTGATGCCGTTGGAATAGCCGCCGACGAAAAAGAAGATCGGCATGATTTGAAAAACCCAAGTGAGATAGTGGCTCCACGGCGCCCAGGTCAATATGTGACCCATGTGATCGCCTTCTAAATCGCGCCAAGGCGAGGCCATGAGCCAGTGGCCGAAGACGACTACCAAGATCGAAATTGCGCGCAGAAAGTCGACACTTCGATTGCGGGACGCTGGGGTGGCGTCGGCGATGGATTGGGCTTTGGTCCAAATAGCAGCCATGCGAAATGGTACGACCGCCGCCGCGGTATGCTGGGTAAATGAAGTTCCGCGCCCTAACTCTGGGACTCGCTGTATTTGCTGCATCGTTCAATAGCGGTGCTGCCTTGGCTCAAGAGGACAAAAAGTCCAAAATTGAGCCGGTTACAGCGGAATCCACAACCATTCAAAAGACTGACGAAACCCCTGCCAATGAAGCCCAAGCCGGTAAAGATAAGGCTGAAAAGACTGATAAGGTTGACAAAGCTAAAAAGGCAGTAGGTGGCAACGACATGGCGATGAAACGGCAGCTAGCCGGCGCCGAGAGTCGTTACCGTGTTCGCAGTGCAAAGCTCGCTAAACTTGCCGCCGTCGCCGAAGAAAAAGGCGATGCAGACATGGCAGCGCGAGTCGCCGCTCTGCAGGAAAAGAACGACTCGAAGCGAGAGCAAAAGATTGCTCAGTTGCGCGAGAAGTACGGTGATGAAAAAGTCGATGGCGCTTTGAAAAAAGTCGACAAGATTGCTGGCAATCGCAAAGCGGCCGCAGCAAAGGTAAAAGCCAAAGCCAAAACGGGCAAGCAGCTGAAGGAGCAAGGCAAAGCCGGTGAAGCTGCCAAGAAAAAAGGACTTGGCAAAGGCAAGAAAAAGAAAGATCAGAACGACTCCTAAGCCACAACCAATCCAATGAAAAAATCCATCTACTTAGTCTTGCTGTGCGCATTCCTGTTGCCCGCTTGCGGGGGTTCCGAGGATCCAGCACCAGACGCTAACGCCGACCCACTCGAGCAAGTCCCTGACGCGGATGCTGCAGCAGCAGAAGCCGACGCCATCAATGCAGATAACGCTGATCAGGCGATGTCTGATATTGAGAAGGAATTAGAAGGCGAATAAGCGTCGGAATTCGCCTGGTAGCCCGATTGGGCGAAATTCAGGCCATCTGTTAAAGTAGGAGTTGCTTTGAATAAGCAGCTCCTACTTATCGCCGCGCTACCCAGCTGTGGCGGAAATGGCTCTTATTCCAGTAGCAGCCAAGCGGAGAATGGCTCGCGCAACTTGCCCAGTGTTGAGCAGTTGTTTGGCGGCTACCGCCTGGATGCAATTGGCGTGGACTTTAGTTGCGTCAATACCTGGAACCTGGAATGCCGCGTTGAACCCAGAAACAGGAATCATGACTTTGCGGATCAAATCATGGGAACAAGACGGGTTATGTCCGACTGATCCAAGCCGTGATTTAGCCAACGTTTGGTGGTGGGGGAATCCATGGGGGCCGATTTACGCCGAAGGCGAGATCGAACTGAAATTCGTCTGGAACATACCCGCGCGCCGCTTTTACTTTTTCGAAGGAGAATGCGAGTTGGCTTCCCGTGGAGAGCTGCTCTGGTACTACGCCGGGCGGGGTGAATTTTTCGCCGGCACTTTAACCCGTCGGTATTAAACCCGTTTGAGTCGTGGCTTGGGCAGTGCCCATTTTTTGTAACGCGTAGTTGGGTCCGGCATTGGCAGAGCATGACCACCACTCTTGCTTTCCTTGCTCTTGCATTCGCACAATCGAATCCAACTGCAATTGAACACGTCGATGTGATTCCGGCTCACCGTGACGTCGTATTGCGCGACCAAACGGTGTTTCTCGAGCACGGCCGCATCCTGGGACTAGCGCCCAGTGCAGTTACGGCGGTCCCGGATCACTTTCAGAGCATCGATGCCTCTGGCAAATATTTGGTTCCAGGTTACGTCGACAGTCATGCCCACTTTCCCGGTACTAGCGTTGAGGATATACCCATTGATCTGTATCTGCAGATGATGGTGGAGTCCGGGGTCACCCGGTTGCGTTGCATGCGGTTGAATGACGCTCTCCCACTCTGGGCGAAAAAGGTTCAATCTGGGGAAACCCTTGGACCTACTTTGCATTATCCGGTTGCACTTTTTTCCAGTCGCGAAAACCTTGAGCGCCAGCACCTTGAGCCAGTGCTTCGGCTAGCCGCCAGCAAGGCATCGCCAAGCGGCTCACCGTTCGTCAAAATGCTGGGTGGTTTTTCGCCCAAAACCTATCGCCAATTAGTCGAGCTGTCGCGAAAACTTGGCATCAAGGTGGCCGGTCACTTGCCGCATGGAGTCGATTTGGAAATGGCGGCGAAAGCCGGGCAGATTGGCATTGAGCATTTCCATGGATTCGAACGCCAACAGAAATTGTCGATGGCCGAGTTGCAGCGTCGATTGAAGATTTCCCGTCAAGCGGGCATCTTTCATTGTCCAACAATCTTTTGGAACGCTGTGCAAGGCGGGCATTTCCACACCGATCAGTTGAACGCTCTAGCTGGCGTAGACCGTTTGCCGCAGTCGGTCATTCAAGTCTGGAACGACAGCATGGCAGACGCGGAGCAAGAGCACCGGCGCAAGTCGATGGAGCCCAATCGTTCGATGATGTCCGGATTTTGAAGCACATGGCTACGTCGGGCGGAAACTTGTTGATCAGTGCCAGTGATGGCGAATTTGTCGTTCCTGGCCACAGCTTTCACGAGGAGATCAAGATCTATCAAGAAACCGAAATGACGCCGTTTCAGATTCTGCAAGCCGCAAGCTACAACGCGGCGCGCTTTTTGGATGCCACCGACGACTGGGGTTCCATCCAACCGGGTTTGCGGGCAGACCTCGTCCTGTTGAATTCCAATCCGCTCGACAATGCCGCCAACCTCAAGGACATCGCCATGGTATTTGTAGGTGGGTGTACGGACTAATCCTTGCCCTTTCTCTGCTTCAGCAACCGCAGCCTCCCAACGTCGTCATCATTCTTGCCGACGATCTCGGCTACGGCGATATCCGCGCTTATCAGCCGGAATCTCCAATTCCCACACCCCACTTAGACCAAATCGCCGCCGATGGCATGCGTTTCACCGACGCCCATTCCGGTTCCGCAGTGTGCACCCCCACGCGCTACGGTTTGATGACTGGCCGTTACTGTTGGCGCAGTCGCTTGAAGCGAGGAGTGCTTGCCGGTTATTCCAAGCACCTCATTGAACCCGACCGGCCAACCGTCGCCAGTGTCTTGCAGCAGGTCGGTTACCACACCGCGTGCATCGGCAAATGGCACCTGGGCATGGATCTGCCGCGCGAAGGCAAGCAGATGGACTGGCAAGGCACGATT
>CAZMDZ010000218.1:0-6840 GCA_964565175.1 uncultured Planctomycetales bacterium | reverse complement strand
AATCGCTTCGGCGCGGGTCAACTGTGGGTTGGCCGAAAGAATCAATGCCATCACACCTGCGGCAGTAGGCGAGGCGGAAGAAGTGCCGCCGAAGTCATCGGTGTAATCACCGGGGTCGTAGCCCACACTGCCCAAACGGTCCGTCGTGGTCACACCATTGACGCCACCGCTGGACGGCGCGCAGAGGTCCACGGTGGGACCGAACGAGCTGTAGCCGGACAACACGCCTTGGTCGTTGACGGCAGTGACACCGAGCACGCCTGAGTAGGCGGCGTAACCGTTGTTCGAGTTGTTGGATCCACCATTGCCCGCAGCAAAGAAGACAATGCTGCCCAAACCACCGCGGCCGTTTTGGTTGCAGTTATCGATCGCTGCTTTAGTCGATGCTGGCAGAGTTGCGCCTAGAGCCGGACCCCATGAGTTGTTGATCACCGCAGCACCATTGGCGCAAGCGAAGTTAAAGGCGTCGGCTTCGTCTTGAGTGGTCGGCGACGGGCCGAACAGTTCGGACAAGAAGCGAATCGGCATCACTTTGCCGCGAGGAGCAACTCCGCTAACGCCAATGCCGTAGTCACCGCGCGCCGAAACCACGCCGGAAACCGAAGTGGAGTGACTTTCGTACCAGTTGAAAATCAACCAGCGGCCATCTTCTGCTTTGGGGTCGTTGTCGTTGCCCAACACATCGATGCCTTGCACCAAGTTGTCGATCAAGTCCGGGTGTTGCAGCTCGACACCGGTATCAACGACGGCAGTGATCACCGTCGAAGTGCCGCGAGTAATCTCCCACGCACCTTCCACGTCGATGTCTTGATCCACACCAGCACCATTTTGGCCGGTGGATTCCAGGTGCCACTGATCGCCGTAAATCGGGTCGTTGGTGCCAGCGTAAGTGACGCGCAGCAGCTGGAAGTCCGGGATGGCAAATTCCACCAAGCCGGATTCAGCTAGTTGATTGCTGATCGCCAGGGCGTCAGCGCCAGCCGCGACGCGGTAGACGTCGCCCGGGTTGAAGGTGTAATCGAGGCTGGCGGTGCGCTGTAGGTCAGCGGTCCAAGCTTCGCGTTGAGCAGCCGACGTGCCGGACTGCCAACGAACCAAGATTTCCTCGGTCAAGTAGTAAGGGTCTTGATGCGGCGCCCATAGCTTCGGGCTGGCTGACATTACGCCGGGAAGATCGAGCGCTTGCTCGCACAGTTTCCAAGCGTCGGTGGCGCTGGTGCCAGCGGCAGTGTTCAAGTACACCGTATGGCCGACGTGAATCAGCGCTTGATCGGCTTGTCCAGCGGCCAGCGAAGGCAGTTGGCTGAGCAGAGTGCGGATCTGGTTTTGATCCAGGCCGGATTCAAAGCGCAGGCCGATGCTGGCGCCGTCGGCCTCTAGCGGAATCCATTGCTCGGCGTTCCAAAAGCCCAAGCCCTGCGGTGCAGGATCCTGGCCCTGCATTGCAGGAACCGAGGCTTGAAGCGAGCTGGCGAGGGTGCCAGCAATGAGAGCGATGGTAGGGGACAGGAAGGGGATGAAATGGCTCACTCAGCCAGTTTACTCACCAATTCCCCTTTTCGGTGGAGTGCGACCAAGTCGTCGAAGCCGCCGATCAGCTCGTCGTCGATGAAAATCTCTGGCACGGTAGTGCGGCCGCCGCTGCGATCCAGCATTTCCTGGGTGCGCTCCGGCTGCTCGACGAGGTCAATTTCTTCCCATTCTGCTCCCAGCGACGCCAGCAGCTCCTTGGCGTTCTTGCAGTAGGGGCAGAAGTCTTTGGTGTAAATTTCGATCTTTGCCATGGTTTCGGATTCGCCCGTTGAGGCGGCTTTGTGACGCAAATTTTCCGCGTCGCGCGCCTAGAATGAGCGGTCGGATTGTCCCATAAGCCAAGTCTCATGACCATGCAAAGGCAAGAGATCGAAAACCTGGTGCAAGACGGCCTCGAAGGCTCGGTTTGCACCGCCCATGATCTGACCGGAACCGAAGATCATTGGGGTCTGAACATCGAATGGCCCGGTTTTGCCGGCCTCAGTCTGCTGGAGCAGCACCGCACGGTGTTGGACCTGCTGCGTCCACACATGGACGAAGGCAGCGGCGTCATCCACGCCGTGCAGATCAAAACCGTCGTTCCGGCCTAACCCAGACACCCTGACCCCAGAGCACCCATGACCGACCTAAAATCCCAACTCGAGCAGGCGATCGCAAACACGCCGATCCTGCTATTCACCAAGGGCAACAAGATGTTCCCACGCTGCGGCTTCTCAGCCGCCGTCGTCGACGTCTTCAACTCCCTTGGCGTGCCCTTTGAAACCATCGATATTTTCGAAGACCCGGCGATCAAGCCGACTTTGACCTCGATCACTCAGTGGCCGACCACTCCCCAGATTTTCATCGGCGGCGAGTTCGTCGGTGGCGGCGACATCGTTCGTGAGATGCACGCAAATGGCGACCTAAAGCCGCTGGTTGATAAGGTTCTTGGCGCCCAGAGCGAGTAAAATTCCCCCCGGATATGAGCTACCAGACCAACCGACCCGATTCCATCGAGTACTGCGAGTGCTGGACCCGCGATGGCCTGCAATCGATCGCCACTCAGGTTCCGACCGAGCGCAAACTCGAGATGCTGCACGGCATGATCGACGCTGGCATTCCAGAAATGGAAGTCACGTCGTTTTCGCACCCGAAGCTGCTTCCCCAATTCGCCGACGCGGTCGACATCCTCAAAGGGCTGCGCCGCGACCACGATTCCCGCTTCCGCGTTTTGATGCCCAACATGAAGGGTTGGGAGCGCTTCGAGGAGTGCTGCAAAGAGGGCTACGGCGCGCACAAGATCATTTTGATGATCAGTGCATCGGAAGATCACAACACCAAGAACTTCCGCGCCACTCACGAAGAGGCGATGGCTGAGCACGCCGCGATCATGAAGCGCGCCCACAAGATTGGCGTTGAGATCGTCGGTTGCGTCGGCACCGTTTACGGTTGCGCCATTAAGGGCGACGTGCCCCAGGCCGACGTCGACAAGCTCACTCACTTCTATCACGAAGAGGGAGCGCAACTGTTGATGTTGGGCGATACCACTGGCCAAGCTAACCCGGTTCAGGTCGAAGGAATTCTCAGCCACCTGTTCGAGAAGTTCCCCGAGACGGAATTTTTGGCGCACTTCCACGATACTCGTGGCACCGGCGTCACCAATTCGATGACGGCGGTCAACATGGGCATCAAGTGGGTCGACGGTTCGTTGGGCGCAATTGGCGGTCAGCCAGCTGCGGGCGCGGCGTTGTACCACTTGGGTTACAAAGGCAATACATGCACCGAAGATTTGATTGCCATGCTCGATGAGTGTGGGGTGAAATCGGGCATCGACATCGACAAAATGATTGCCTTGGGTAAGCGTGCAGAGGAGGTCGTCGGCTTCCCGATGCGGGCCAACGTCATTCACGCGGGTCGTGTCGATCACTTTCCGTCTAGTGCTGAAAAAGGAACAGGTCCGGGCATCGGTCACTCAACCGGTACGACGGTGAAGTAAGCTTGTGGAACGCTGCGGCTTTTTGCTGCAGCAGAAGCTAGCGCGGATGACTTCGCGCACAAAAAAGGGATCCGTGGTTGAACCACGGATCCCTTTGTCGTTGACGAGTTTCGCTTACAAGATGTTCAGCGTCATCAAGTTGGAATCCAAAATCATGCCGCTACCGCCGGCGTCGTGAGCAGCGCCTTCGACGTAGACAGTTAAGCCTGCAGCACTCGGTGGAACAGTGGCGGTATGGGTGGCAGCACCCAATGCGTCGGTCGTGCCGTTGGCGATGATGTTGTAGGGCGAACCCAGGTCAAAGTCATGGCCGCTAATGGTCGAGCCATTGTTCTTCATTGAGTACAGCAACCACCATGGCACGCCAGCCGGAGCCCCAGTCAAGGTGTAAGTCACCGCACTGCCAGCGTTGACGCCATTGGGTCCTTCCAACATCAGGTAATCCTGATTGTTCGACGCGGCGATTGAGTAAACCTCGAAGTCGTCAATGTTCCAGCCGCCGTATTCCAAGCCGCCGTCACTGCGCAATTCAAAACGCACCACCAAGGCGGAGTTGTTGTCGGCTTCGGCCGAGATGTCGAGGTCATGCAAGGTCCAGCCCGTGTCTTGGTGAGTCGAGCCGGTTGGGTTTTGCCACAACACATTGCCGTCAACACGCAACTTCGCTTGATCATAAGCCGCATCCTCCACCGAAAGCTGGCGACGGTAACGCAGGCGCACTCCGGTCTTACCGCTGCAATCAATGTCTGGCGAAACCAAGCGAATGTTGACGTCGGATTGGTATTCCCCATTCCAACCACTGGCGCCGAGGTCGTTGCCCCATACATTGGTGCCTGAGAAGGCGGAGCTTGGGTCACCCGCTTGCCCGTGCGGTGCGCCGCGTTGCCAGTCGTCGTGGTTATTCGAAGTGCCACCACCGTAAGCGTGAGTCCAACCTTCGTCGCCACTGCCTTCAAAGTCGTTGAAGTAGATGCGCACGGTATTGCCAATCAAAAACGAGTACCAGCTCGACCCTGGGCCGAAGCCTTCTGGCAGGTAGCGCTGCGCACCAGCGCCATCGGTTGCGGTGATGTAATAGTCGACCGCAGTGGGGGATGGCTGCCCAGGGATGCCCGCACCGAATTCGTCAGGATTTCCAGTTGGGCCCATCACCTGGGTATTCCAGCTGCCGCCATCGGCGCGCCAGTGCAAGTTGACCGAAGCCACGCCATTGCCGCCGAGATCCTCGACGATGACCCCAGCGTAGTAGGGACCCAAGTCATTCTTGGTGTCTTGCAGCGGCGACGCGTGAGTCAGGCGCAACGCAATCGGCTGAGCCAGTTCGGCGATGGTTGCCAGCGAGCCTTTGGTGATTAGCTCGGCCAAGTAAAAGTCATTGGCCGAAGTGCCGACGGTGTCGTTGCTGGAGTGAATGTACGGGCTGTACTGACCAATGTCCTCAAACGGAAAACAAGCTGGGAAGCCGTGCTGAAAGAAAGAACGGTGGTCGCTGGTGCCGCCGGACAGGAAACCAGTTTCTACCGGCAACGCTGGGACGTAAGAAGTAAAGACGTCCATGGCGAAGTTGTTCAGCGAAGTGGTGGTGTCGTTGGTGACAAATCCAACCGACAAGCTATCGCCCGAGGCGCGGTAAGCGATCATGTCGAGTTGTACCATGCCGATGACGTTGGCATCGATGTTGTCGAGGTGGGAGGCATAAGCTTCCGATCCAAGCAAGCCCAGTTCTTCTCCCGACCAGCCGCAGAAACGAATGGTGTAATCGAATTGATGCTGCGACAGGATGCGGGCGATTTCTAAAACTCCAGCTACGCCAGAAGCATCGTCGTCGGCGCCAGGGGCTGGCCCACTGTTGCTGACGTTGTAGTTAATCGAGTCGTAATGACCGCCGATGATGACGATTTTGTCCGGATCGGTGGTGCCAAGCAATTCGCCAATGACGACGTCCGCGCCACTGTCGTAGTCGTGCAGACTGGTGGTCAAACCCATTGCATTGAATTCAGACTTCAGCCAATTTTGGCAATTGACTTCGCCCTGTTGGCCGTGGCGCCGAGTCCCGAAGGCGACCATCGAATTGACGTCGTCAAGCAGGTTTTGCTGATTCACCTGGGCAACCATGGCGGCGATGTCGGCCGAAACCGTTGCTGAGTTGCGCTTGTTGTGAAAGCGCGCTGGCTGCAAGGGCTGCTTAAAACTGAGAGTGCGTAGAGCGCCGTGGCAGCTGAATCCCGCCGACGTCGCCTGCTTGACCAAAGCGGTGGGTAGGGCGCGGACGAAAGTGTGGTGATCCGGGGATTCCCACAGCAGCTGGCCACCTGTTTCCGCTGGATTGGGGCGGTTGGGGTCGTGGGCATGACTGCGGACGACGACGATCGGGTCATTTTTGAGTCGCTCAGCCAGCTCATGAACCGGCAGACCGTAGCGGCTTGCCAGATTTTTGTCGTGGCGGCCGATGAGATAGCCGCCAAGGTCTTCATACATGGTGCCATGCTCAATCAATTGATCGCGGGCGTCTACGTTTTGGCCGTAGGCGTAGATCACGAGATCGTTCGGAACCTCTGTAGAGGAAGGGGATTGCGGGGCCGCCACCAGGGCAGAAGTGGCCACAATCAGGGTGCAAATGCCTTTTAGAATCATCGATTGAGGGTCTATCAGTCAGAGGGGGACCAGTGGAGGCTATGAAATAGATAGATTCAACGTTGATATTTGTTCCCGAAAGCCGCGCAAATTGCCGAAAAACTAGGAAAGCGCTGAAAAAATCAAAGCCATGAGGTAAGATTTTGCTGAAAAGGGCCTTTCTTCGCCATTTAGACCAGTTTTTACTTGGAACACAAGTAAGATTTTGGCCGTCCTAGACACAACCCAACCTGTCCTGTCCTCCATAACCCCCAAAATGAAACTCCCTCTTCGTAGCTCAATTCTGGCATTCGTAAGTGCCTTTGCACTATGCATACTCCCTTCATGCGGCGGTTCCTCCGGTGGCACCGGATCGGGTAGCGGTGGAGGTACGGGCGGTGGCGGCACCGGCGGCGGCGGCGGCGGTGGATCCACTTCCTACGCTCAGGCCGATTTGGCTGGTGATTGGACAGGTCATCTGAAGCCCAACGAGAATAGTGGATTGCCTTGGTCGGGTGGAGATACGCGCATTTTGAGTCGCAACTTTTTCGCCCGGGCGGATGGAAATGGGGATTTCCATTATGGACAGGATGGCTCGGAAAACATTTGGGACCAGTCCCAGTCAGAATTTAAGATTACAACCTCTTCGATTAGCAAAAAGGGCTACTTCTCGGTGGTCTTTAAGAGAAAGGACAAGAATCGCATTGAGCTGGTCTTGG
>CAZMDZ010000217.1:0-6840 GCA_964565175.1 uncultured Planctomycetales bacterium | reverse complement strand
ACCGCAGCAAAAACTGCGATTGCGGCTGCGCTCCATTTCGGTAGTTTGAATGCCAGGAATGGCGGCGAGTACTTGCCGAGGCGCGCTGTATTCGTTGTTGTGACGACCCAAATAACATGGATCGTGGAAGGTATAGGTGCGGGTGTCGCCGAGGTCTTGCAGCGGCAATTTGCCAGCCGAAATCAATTCAGCCAACACCTGGCTGTGGTGCACCACCGGTTGCTTCCATTCATAATCATGACGCAACGCGTTCATGGCATGAGGGTCGCTGGTCACGATGCGTTGGAATTCGCGCTGCTCCAATGCTTCTTCATTCTGCTCTTTCAGTGCCAGGTACAACCCCTCTTCGCCAAAACGCCGCGCCTCGTTGCCGGAATCCACTTCATCCTTACCCATCGTGCCGACGTCCACCCCCGCTAGAACCATGAGCTCGCCCAAGGCAACCGCGGTTTGCTGCACCCGCGGGTCAAATGCTGCACAACTATCGGTAAAAATGAGATCGGTGCAACTTCCGCCTTTCTTCAACACGGTCAAATTGCCAGGGGCTTCGTCGCTGGGCACTTCTTTGACCCAATCGCCGCGCTTCCGGCCCATCTTGCCGTAAGGATTGCCGCGTTTTTCCAGACCGGCCATCGCTTTTTGCAAAGTGGCTGGCAAGCGCCCATCATCGACCAAAAAGCGGCGCATATCGACGACCCGGTCGATGGTTTCAATCATCACCGGGCAAGCTTCTTCGCATGCTCCGCAGGTGGTGCACGACCACAATTCCTCTGCGGCAATGGTTTCGCCGACCAGTTCTGGCCGTTTAACTGGCGCAACCACATCCCCGTGGAGTGGATAATCCCGGTATGCCGCTTCGCGCGTTTTGAGATTCAACATGCGCGGAGAAAGCGGCGTGCCAGCGGCGTAGGCAGGGCAATGATCCGAGCAGCGCCCGCAATCCACGCAGGTGTAGGTGTCTAAAAGTTGCTTCCAAGTGAGGTCCTCCAACTTGGAAACGCCGACTTGTTCCAGTTGATCAAAATCGGGCTGCGCGAAAGAAGGCGGTTTGATTTTGCCGCCCGGGTTTAAGTTCGACAAGAACACATTGGGCAGCGCAGTGATGACGTGAAAGTGCTTGCCCAGTGGAAGTAAACATAAGAAGAAAAGCAAGGCAGCGTTGTGCAGCCAAAATGCGGTCAGCCCAATTCCATCGCGCAAGCTGGAAGATGCGCTTGCCTCTTCGGCGCTGCCAGGAAGCAGAGCATCGGCCAGAGTTGCCATCGGCGTCGCCCAACCATGCGCGGCGCGGCTACCGTCGTAAAAACCGTCGGCGATCATTAGGGTGGAGATCAAACCGAGGATGAGCAGGGCTTCACCGGTATGAGATACCGAAGCATGGCGGTCGTGATAACGCTTGGGCTTGACCGAGATTCGTCGCCAAGCGGCGATGGCGCAGCCAATCAACACCAAAAGCCCGGTCCAATCTTTGACCACCTCATAAAAGAAACCCAGGTCTGCGGCGCCTGGGGCATTAGCCTCGGCGATCAGGCTCAAAGAACGGATAGAAAGAATCAAAAAACCAAAAAACAGCACCATGTGCACCACGCCAGCAACCAAATAGCGTGGTTGTCGGGATTGGCCGATGCCGATGACCATCAAACGGCGCAGGCGTTCGCCCCAATTGCCAGCTCGCGGATCGGCCGCAGCACGACGCAACAACAGCAGTCGACGGCGCAAGATCAATAAAAATGCGACAAGCGCCAACAGCAGCAAAAGTGTCTGCAAGACTGCGGCTGGCACGCCGAAGACGTCGTAATGGGTTGTGGCGTTCGGAATGATTTCAGAAGGGAGATTCACAAATCCCTGTGAATCCATAACTTCAGACCAGGGTCGCCACCAGATACATTTTTTTAGGGCAGCTAAGATGGGTGATCCATGTTTGAAATTCGCATGAATCACCCAGCCCGCAATGCGATCGGGCCGCAACTGCTGACCTGGCTCAACCAGCAGCTCGACGACGCCAATGGCCAGCCTTTGCTGCTGACTGGGACCGAGGATTCGTTTAGTGCAGGGTTGGATTTGAAGCAGTTGCTTGAATTTTCGGCGGATGAGTTACCGCGGTTTTTGACCGCGATCGACGATTTGGCGGTGCGGTTATTCGAATACCCGGCGCCGACGATCGCCTGCGTCAATGGGCACGCCATTGCCGGGGGATGTGTGTTGACCGTTTGCTGCGATTACCGGGTGGCCGAAAACCGCGACGATCTGCGCATCGGCATGCCCGAGATCAAATTAGGGGCGTGTTTTCCGCCGCGGATGATGGCGATTCTGCGCCATCGATTAAACCCGCAACACCTGTACGAAATCATGCTTGGCGGCGAGCTTTACTCCCCCGCGGAGGCGCAGAGAATGGGGTTGATTGATTTAGCTTGTGCCGATGCAGAAGCTGCGGCCCAGAAACGAGGCAAGCAGATGAGCACCTATCCGGCGGACACCTATGCTCGTACCAAACAATCCTTGCAGCACGGGGTCACCGCAGTCTCCCCCGAGCAGCAACGAGCCTTCGAGGAAGAAGAACTGCCTATTTGGGGGTCGTCGGCGATGCGGCAGCGGGTGCAGGCTTTGTTTGCGCGCTAGCTTCGAATAAAAAGTCGGCGTCGATGATCAAATCGAAAGCTTTTTCTTTGCCGCCTGAGGTCTCGACTACTTCTTGATATTGAATGCGCAAGCTTTTGGTGCCGAAGATTTTGCTAACCACCGGATTGCCGAGAGTGGCTGGTTTTTTTCAGCATGCTCCAACCGCGATGAAAGCGGTGGCCGCCCTGGAGCACCATTCGCACTCGGTTGGAATCGCCTTGACGAATTTGCATGGCGACGCCTCGGATTGCCGGGTGATTAAATTCGTCGGCGCGTTTTTCTAACTGGTCCCAGGCGGTAGCGATTTCGGAGATGGCTTCGATGTTGGCACCGCGTTCCGGGATCGGCGGCACCTCGTACGGCATATCGCGGACCAGCTGGCGCATAAATTCGAGCTCGTTGGCCAGGTGCAATTGCACGCTGGCCGGTTCGAGTTCGGGCGGAATTTTGGTCTTGCCCATAAACCAAGTAATCGCCGCACCGAATGCGAACAAGACGGCAAACAGGATCAGGTATTTTTTCCAGGCGGACATTGCCTAATGCAAACTGCGCAAGTACTGGAATAAGTCACTGACTTGCTGCGGTTTCATGGTATCGAGCAAACCTTCTGGCATCAACGAGCGTTGCTGGAAGGTCAAGCTGCGGATTTGGGCGCGTTGGATTTTCAAGTCCTCGCGACCGGCCCGCCGCAGGGTGATGCTGAGCTCATCTTCGGCGGCAAGAAAGCCTTGTAGCAATTGGCCAGCGGCTGTTTGCACGCTTAGAATTCGATAGCCGGATTCAACCCCAGCGTTGGGAGTGAGCACCGAACGCAGCAAACCATCGGCCGTCTTTGAGCCGACACCGTCCAGAGCTGGGCCGATGTCCCCACCCATTCCGTCGACGATGTGGCAAGCCAAACAGCTACTTTGAAAGACCAATTTTCCGCGGTTGAGATCTCCTGCGGTGCTTGCCAAGCTGCGGTATTTTTGGAAACGTTGCTGGTCGGCGGCGGCTTCTTCTTTGCTCTTCAATGGCGGCGGCTGCAACATGCCGCGGACCTGAGCGTTGCCGGACCAGCCGATGTCATCCGCAGGGAGCAGTAGCTGCAAACCGTCGGCTTTGTTGGCGGCGTCCATGCGCAAATGGGCGTTGGCAGCGATTTGATCGGCGCTGCGTTCGATGTTCCAATAGCGCACTTCGCTCAGCCAACCAGAAGTACCGACGTTGGGCGTAGTTTTACCGATTTGCAGCCCTTCCGTGGATGGAGCAAGGCGTGCTTGGGCGGTTTGATCGAGTGCGCCGTCCAGGTACAAGCAGAGCTTTTCTTCGCCGTCATAGGTCAGCGCGATATGCACCCAAGCTTGCTCGGGGATTTGTTTTTTGGCGACCAACACATCGCCGCGCGAACCCAACCACAAGCGCGGGCGGGCGTCGTGGAAATTGAAATCCCATTGCGGTCCGGCGAGCAGTCCGTCGGCGTTGTTGATGCCAGGATGAAGTCGCACCCAAGCTTCAAGGGTGAATGCGCCGCTTTGAGTGAGGTTAGTTTGGGCGTAATCCTGGCCACCGCCCGTTAGCTGGATGCCGGGCATGCGCTGCTGATTGAGCTTGGCTTCCACCGAGGGCCAGGCAGATTTGGACGAGACTTGCAAACGAAGTTTTTCGGCCATGCCTTCATCCATCACAGGGTAAAAGGTCTCGGCGCTGGCCATCGATTGCAAAATTCGGTCCGCGTGATCTTGATGGGCCAGCATCGAGCGCACCGCAGCGGCTTGAGTTCTGACCTGCAAGGTCGGCCAAAGTTCCAGCACCTTGTTGTAAGCGGACTGACTGGGAATGGAGGCGATTGCACCCACTGCAGTGCGACGCAAATCTTCCCCAGGGAGACTGGCCTGGGCGATGGACGCAAAAAGCTCGACCTCTTGGCTACCCATTTCCTGCAAGGCTTGCACGCAGGCTAAGGGGGTGACTTGACCTTGCTGGAACAGCTGGATGACGTCGGCTTGGAGTTCGGGCAGGCGGAGTTCGCGGGCGACGCGTAACAGCAATTGGTGATGGTCGGCGTTGGGCGAATCCTTGACCATGTTGCGCACGCTGCCGGCGATGGCGGCTTGCAAGGAAGCGTCTTGCCATTGCCCGCGTTGCTGGAGCAAGCTATCGACGACGGCTCGGCGGTTGTTGCTCTGGTGCAACCATTTTTCGAGGGTTTGACGCACGCTAGGGTTGCCAGCGTGGCGCGCCAGATAAACCATTTCGGCACTGTCGGCGAAGTGTTTTTGCTGATAGAGCAAGCTCGCCAGTTGACTGGCGGCGGCTTCATTTCCGGCGCACAATAATGCGTACCTCTGCAAAGCTTGAATTTCGGTGGATGCTTCGGTTTGGGCATCGACGAGCCAATCCACGATCACTTGCGGGTGCCGTTCCAGGATGGCTCGAATTACACTGCGCTCCAGCAGTTGGTCGGCTTTTTGCAGTTCAGTCTGCTGGCGGTAAATTTGCTGATTTTGAGGAAGCAAAAAGCGGAGCAATAAATCGGCGTGACGCGATTGGAAGTCGCTGGCTTTCCCCAAACTATGAATGGCGACCAAACGCACCCGAGGATCGTGGTCGTTTGGGCCGTCTTTCAATAACTTTGCAAGAGTTTCTCCGTCTTTGACCTGCTCTCCAGCCATGCGAATGGCCGCGCGGCGAATGCTAAAAGCTGGATCACGAACGAGTTTTTGGTAGATGCTGATCGGCGTGCTACCCAAATCATGCAAGCACCAAATAGCCAGTAAACGATCCTCAACTGGTGCGCTCAGGTTGGTTGCCAATTCAACTAACTGCGGAGTGAGTTGCTTCGCTTTTCGATCGGCGATTTGGTGCCATGCGGCGCGAGCAGTGACGGTGTTGGCATGACCGAGTAACGAAACCAATTGTTCGTCGGCCACAAGGGTGAGGTCGATTGGTTTTTGATGCGGCTGAGATTTGTGCCGAATGCGCCAAATGCGACTACTGGTTTTATCGCGGAGCGGATGATCGCGCGGCACTTCGTTATGAGAAATGATCGGGTTGTACCAATCAACGATGTACAAACATCCGTCCGGCCCGAAGTGAATGGCGACGGGTCGGAAGTTTTTGTCTTCAGAGACCAACAGGTCGGCGACGCGTTGTAATTCAACATTCTGGGGTTGATCGGCGGTTCGAGTGGCAACCACCGATTGCACCGAACTGATGATTGGGTTGGCGAGAAAAAAGGTCTGATCCCATGGAGCGGGAAAACCATTGCGGTCGCCGGATTGCGCTAGGCCGGAAAGGCCGGTTCCACCCACTCGGTATTCCGCCAATTTGGGCCGCCAGGGTGAATGGCTATGGAATTTTTCACTACCGATGCCAGGGTAGCTCATACCGTGTTCAAACGGCGTCATCGAGTAGCCAAGGTCATTGGCTTCTTGCACCCATTTATCGCCATTGCGGTCAATCACAAAACCCCAAATATTGTTCAGCCCAATGCCGACGACTTCAAACTTGCTGCCATCGCTTTGGAAGCGCCCGACTTTGCATTTATTGAAAGTTGTGACCTCGCCATTTTTCGCCTTCACTTGCGAAGAATTGAACGCTCCTTGAGCGAGGTAGATCCAACCGCCCGGCATACGTTTGAAGCGGTGTGGAAGCAGGTGAGAGTCTTGGATGCCAAAACCACTGAGTACCACTTCACGTCGATCGGCTTTGCCGTCACCGTTGTCATCGGTGAGGCGCAGAATGTCGGGGCCCATTCCGATTAAAGCTCCATTCTGTTCCGGAAGAATGGCCATCGGGATGAACAAGCCGTCGGCGAAGACGCGTGGCTTATGTGGACCAGGTTTCCACACATCGTCGAACACCAATACTTGATCGCGGCCGCCTTTGCGGTAGAGATCGATGACCGATGCAGATTCATTGCCATCAATCGGGTATTCGACTGCGGTGATTGCCCACATCCGCCCGGCGTCGTCGAAATTGATGTCGACCACTTTTTGCATCGATGGATCGGAGGCAACCAATTCCACCTCGAATCCTTCCAGCACGTCGAAACTGGCTAATTCCTCTTCTGCACTGAGAATTGGCGCGTTGCCCTGCTGTTGCACACTTTGCGACTTTTGCCACCGCCGCCAAGTCATCAATCCAAGAGAATTCGGCAAAACTTTGACCTGGATATTTTTCATCTCCACCCGCACCTTGCCGCCGCCATGGACTTGCAAACCAAAGTGACCGTCTTGT
>CAZMDZ010000216.1:0-6858 GCA_964565175.1 uncultured Planctomycetales bacterium | reverse complement strand
GCACCCGGCAGGTAAAGCTGCTTAAATAAAGTGTCCACTGAATGGGGTAAGCTCAAAGTTCCAATTGCAACATCTGCATTGAGTGGAAGTGTATATGGATTCGGCTCTCCCAATCGTGCGGCGGACCATGCAACAGTCGCGATGAACAGCAATAAAGACATCCTAGTTGCATTTCACACGGTCCGTGATTGGACATTGCCGGGAGAGCTTCTTCCTCCGCCTGGAAGCCCCAATTACTTGGGAGGACTGAAACAAGTTGAAATTGCATTTTTCGACTACGATGAGTCATCAAGTGTTGATAAATGGAACCATGTCGAAACCAGAATTTTGGGAGGCATGGAGCACATGCCAATATCAGTTTTCAGCCAGAGAATTATTAAGTGCGAACGTCCAGATGTAGTTGCAGTAGGAGACAAGTTTTTTGTGGTCTGGACTCGAAGGTATAGCAGCGCTTCTGATTTCGCCGGTCAAGAGAATGAACCTGCAGTACTAGAATGCGCATGGATTGAAATTGACAATGGAGCCATGGTTGTTCATGGGACGGACAGTCCTGTCGCTGGCCCGGGTTTGGGGTTTATCCTTGACTCTCATTTGCCAGGCGGAAGCCATGACTTTCATATCCGTGAGTGCGCAGGCGTTGCTGACGCGCATGCAACTGCGAGCCAAAAATCCACCCAAAGGCGTTTCGGCCCGAAGATCTAGCTGCTCTCACCGAACTGATTGATTCCCGAGCCGAAGACCGCAAAGACGGCTTGGAAGCCTTCGCCAAGATCAACGAGAAGTAATACTTTTCTCCCAGTCACTGAGTCCTAATTCCCAGTTCCCGGCGTCGGTGCTTGCTTGGCGAAGTCGTCGTCGTTTTCGTCGGTGTCGTTGCCGTTGGGCACGCGGCTGAGGGAATCGCTATCGGATTCTTCACCAGCGTGGTTGGTGCCTTCGGTGATGCCGCTGATGATGGCTTCGTAGCTCAGCGAATCCAAGGTGGACGTGCCATCGCGCAGCACGATGCCGTCGCCGTTGGAGCCGCCGTTTTGCACGTTGTTGTCCGACGCGCCGAAGGTGACGGACATCACGCCGCCGGGTAGATTGGCAACCACCGTTGAAGTGCCGACGACCAGGTAATCACCCGCTGAAAGACTGGAACCTGCGGCGGAAAGATTGATCGAGTCGTAGATGGCGGTGCCGGAACCATTCCAAAGTTCCAGTACAACGTTGCTCAAGTCCGCCGGTCCAGTGCCGCGGTTGTAGATCTCGATGAACTCGTCGTAATCGGTGCCGGGTTGATCGTAATCGACTTCGTTGATGACCAAACTACCCGATCCACCGCTGCTCGCTTGCAGCAAGATGTCGACCGAATTGCTGGCGTCGATCACCGAAATGCCGAAAGTGTCAAACACCACGTAAGCGTGACTGACCACCCATCCATCCAACCATGCAGGCAGACCTGCGGGCAAACTTAAGCTTGAGGTGCCGTTGCCATTCGCATCCAAATTGCCGGAACCATTCAGCAAGTACGGAGTGGTTTGATTGACCGTATCCCAAAAGTAATCGCCACCGGGGTTGAGCGGAATATCCACACCCTGATAAGTGAAACCAGGAATGCTGCCATCGGTTGAGCCCAACATTTGGAACGGCAAGTTGGCGTAAACCGAACCGGCGCTCAAATTCAAATCCACACTACCGCCGGTGGTGATGTTGATCGTCGAACCACTGCTGGTCAACGCCACCGAGTTGCACTGATTGCTATACAAACACTCCACCCATTCCGGGTGATCGACAAACGGATTGCGGTTGCCTTGGAAGCCTTGAATGACGTCGTTGCGTGCGATCTCCAGCGCATCCGGCGGGTCTTGCGCGTGCCATTGCAGCAGTACGTTCAACATGCCCATGTACGCAATGGATTCATTATTTCCAGTCATCGATGACTCAATCAACGCGCTGACGTCGGTCAGAATCAAATCCGGTTCACTGGCGCCGGTACTGCCGTGCGTACCGCCTTCATAACGCACATCCATGTAAAACATCGCCCGCGCGAGGTCGCCCTTGCGCTCACTCCAAACCTCCCAACCGCCATAAGCATTGTTGCCCATCGCCCAGTTGGAGTTGCCCGGGTAAACGCCGCTACCACCGCCGACGCCATTGTTGAAATCGGTTGGCCACTCCACGCACGACGGTCCGCCGCCGCAATCGCGGAAGGGAAGACGTCCGCGCCAATCGTTGTAATCGATCTCGCTGATGAACAGCTGATGGCAGTCGGTGTAGGGGTAGTTGTCCCAACCGTCGTCTGGGAAGCCGTAGCTGTTGGGCCAGCTGTGCTCGCGGTTGTAGTTCGAGTTGCCGCCGCCGGCTTTGTTGAAGCTGCGGTTGCGGTAGACATCCAGCACGCGGCCAGAGTTGTTTGGATCTTCGTCGGCGGACTCCAGAATATTCCAGGTGTCGGTGCCGCTCGAGGTGTATGGAAAGCGGGTGTGGTCGTCGATCAGCGCGTGCAGCGTGGTGCGCAGCGTGGTGCTATTGCTGTTGTCGACGGAGTCGTAATAGCCTCGTTGAGCGGCGGCCACCGGCACGGCCACGGCCATGGAAGTGGGAAGCTGAGCGGCGGCTGACGCGGAAAACGCGCAAAAAGCCAGGGAAAACGCGGGGAGTAGCGGGGCCATAGACAGTTTCATGGTCGAGGCGGATTCTAGCCGCAGCGGCTATGCTGGAGGGGAGGAGTTGTGATGAAGATGTTCGCTCTAGGCCGCTTTTTGACCCCGACGCTGCTGCTGGTGTTCGCGCTGCAGACACAGAGTGCCGTCGTTTTTGCTGCAGAAGCACCGCCGACCACAAACTCCGCCTCGGTTGCTGGCGGGCATGAGTCGCAGGATCCGCAAACCGAGCCCACGGCCGAAGAATTCCTCGAGCAGTTCGTCGAACTGGTCAAGGATAAGAAAAAGACCACCGAGGTCGAGGTCGCGCTGGAGAAGATCGCCAGCATGTACACCGCCGCGTTGGCCGCCGAAGAGCAGGCCCAGTTGATGCTCGACCGCAAGCAGGGCAATGCGGCGGAGCACAAACGCACTCTGCGCGACAGTGAGCGACTGCGCAAAGATTTATCCGATCACGCTTGGATGGGGATTCGTTTTCGCACTCGCGACAACCCCGCGAATAAGAAAATTTGGGTCAAGTCGATTTGGGTGTTCGGCAGCATGACCGAGCATGGTTCCAAGTACCTGTGGAAAGCCTTCGAGGACAAACGCTTCCGCAAGGATTCCAAAACTCAGGCCGAGTGCATACGCCAGATCGGGCGGACCAAGGACTACTCCCAGTATCAGGACCTGTTGGACCTACTCAAGCATCACGACCCGCAAGTCATCGCCGGTGCCGCCAAGGCATTTCAAAGCTACGGAGAGGCGCCAGGGAAAATCCGCAAGGAATGCACCAAGCGACTGGTCAAACAGTTGGAATCCTTCGACAACGAGGCCAACGGCGGCGACTCCTCTGCAGGCAAACGATTTGGTTGGGCCAAAGGTCCGATGATGAAAGCGTTAACCATCCTCACTGGCCAACGTCTCGACAACAGCTTGGCGTGGACGCGCTTTTGGAATAAGAACAAGAACAATAAAAAACTGTGGAAGGACTAGTCGGCGAAATTTTTTGAAGTTTTATGAAAGGTGGAGGCGTTGGCGCGCAGCCTGGTTGCCGACGGTAGCGCGGCCGACGATGTGGAGCAGCAAGTTTGGCTGACCGCGTTGGAGAAACCGCCGAAGCATGCACGCAATTTGAAGGCGTGGTTGTCGTCGGTGGTGCGAAGTGTGGTCGGGCAGGGGCACCGCGAGGTGGAAAGGCGGAAGCGCTATGACCGGCGGATGCGCGCCAATGAGGGGGATTCTGCCTTGGATTCCGCATTCAGTGATGCGGGTTCCGAGAGGGCGGGCGGTCGTGGGGGCGTGGCTTCTAGTCCACCTCCTGAAGCGATTGCCTCGCGCATGGAAACCTTTCAAGCGCTGGCCGCATTGGTGTCCGAGCTGGAAGAGCCCTACGGTTCCGCTGTATACCTGCGCTATTTCGAAGACCTGTCGGTTGCTGAAGTCGGAGAACGACTCGGCGTGCCGACGGCCACCGCCCAAACTCGTTTGCACCGCGGCGTCGAAAAGTTGCGCGTGCGAATGAAGGCGCGCTTCGGATTGGATTGGAAGCAAAGGTGCGTGATCTTCCTGGCGCCGTTGAGTGCGGCACCAGTTCCCGTCACTACTGCCACTTTGCTTGCCATGTCTGCCAAAACTAAATGGTCTATTGCTGCCGCCGCTGCGTTGCTGGCGATTCCGCTCTATCAAGTTTTCCTTGCTGATCCAATGCCTGGCGATGGTTCAGGCATGGAAGAGGCGACTGCTGTTTCAGCGGTGGTTGGAGAAACGGAAGAACCGACCGGGAGCGTTGCCGAAGCTGCTGCACCAATAGAAAAAAGAACCGAAGCCGAAGTCGCGGTCGAAGAAACACCTGAACTGGCCAACTCCCATTTGCTGACGGTTTTGCATGGTGGCTCGTTGGAGCCAGCTGCAAACGTCGAAGTGCTTTACTTTGATCGTGGCAAGGGGCGCGACCGGGAGTTTTCACAAGCGATGTACCGTGAAAGGTTGGGCATGGAAGAGACGATGGCTCGATTGGCAGATCGCTACCGGACTGACGCCAACGGCAAAGTCGAACTGCCGGCGCGGACCAGTTACACCTGGGTTGCCGCTCGTACCGGGGAGAAGTACGCCCAGCTTTATATGTTCGAAGAGTTGGCCTCCGCGAGTTATGAGCAGATTGAGCTTTTGTTGTTGCCGCGGCTGAATATCGAAGCGAGGGTTGTGGATGAAAAAGGGGCTCCAGTTGCCAACATTCCGGTGGTTTACCAAACCCAATACGCGCCGGGCTACGGCAACAACTTAGTCAAATCGCTAACCAACGAAGATGGGGTGGCGACTTTAAGCAATATGCAGGTGACCTTTCAGGATGCCAGCTCCAAAAAAGTACATTTGATTGCCGTCGACCTGCCGCTGAATCAAAAACTGCAGCACACTTTCGAACTGACCAAGCCGCCGACGGAGCGTCTGCACTTTCAACTTCCAGCCACCACTCAAGTGGAAGTGCGCCCGATCCAAACCGACGGCACCGCCTTGCGCGATGGCGCACCGGTGATGTTGCACACCGACTTTATCGAACGGCCGAATGGAAAAAAGGGCGGCATCTTCAAAATGGCAAGTGGTCAAGATTCGACCTTGGCTTACGTCAAAGATGGGGTTGCCTTATTCCCGTATGTCGGCCAAAACCTAGAGGTGGTGGCCGGGGCGCGTTTTGCTGGAACTGGTTTACTTACTGCGGCTGGTCGCACCGGCACGGATCCGAATTCTCCTCTGCGCATCGACATCCGTTGCGGCGTAGAAGCGATTGCTTATCAAACACAGCTCGTCCGCCCCGACGGAACTCCGTTGGTTGATGTCGCCATCGACTTAGACGTCATGCTGCATCTCGAAGACAGCCTCGCCAGCCCTGGAATTTCCCGCAAGCAGTACGGCGCACGGCATGGAACCAACGCCGACGGCTATTTGAATTTCACTCAGCAAAACCACCGCAGTTTTGTGATGTTGACGCATAGCCACAAAACGCCAGGCTTAGTCGAGTGGGGCTTCCTTAACATTCCCGAGCCAGTGCGGCTGCCGGTTCCCGGCGCTGATCCAACCCACAAGCAGATCCAACTGGACCCCGTCGTCATGGGGGAGGAGTTGATTGTGCACGGCACCGTCCAAGATGCCGACGGCAACGATCTGGCCAACGCCTACGTGCAATTCCGTCTGCCTTGGGTGCCATCCATCCACGGCAATCCTGCCCAGCCATGGGAATACCTATACCTGCAAACACGCACCGACCCATCCGGCCAATTCACCATACGAGGCACCTTCGATGACCCAAGCGGCTTCTTGGGCTGGTCCACCGATCTGTCCGCTGGTTCCGCTAGCGCACCGCAACTCACCATTGCACCGTCCCCTGAATCAAGAACCTTCGAGAGTCAAATCTTCCCAATCGAACTCGGCAAGGCCAATCAAGTTTTCCAAATAGCAAGTAGTGCCTCCGTCGCCGGACGCATTCAACTCGATCCCGGAATCAATCCTCGTGACCTAAGGCTGTGGCTCGAATTCACTCCAACCGGGAGTAGCGATACCAATACCTTCCTTGGCCGAATCGACCCCGTTTCGGGCAAATACCTCATCGCCGGCCTCCGACCGGGAAGTGCCGAAATACGCCTCTACACCTCAATGACGCATGAGCTCATTGCGAGTTCCACCCCTTTCGATATCCCAGGCAGGGGCGACGCCACTCCAGCGGAATGGCGCTCCCTAGATTTGCGCGGCCGCCTTCACTCCCACACCATCCGCGCGGTCACCCAAACCGGCGCAGAGATCGAAGAGTTCAGCATGAGTTATCAGCGCGAGCAATCTGTTCAGATTACCTCGCGGAAGAAAAGCCCCATTCATTTCCTAAGCGCAGAACCCCAAGCCCTAGTCCGAATCTTTGCCCAGGGCTACCAAACCAGCCCAGTCATCGTCGTCGGCAAACAACACACTGAAACCCTATCCGACCCATTCCAGCTAGAAGTCAAGCTTCCGCCCGAGATCAAGCTACCCAAAAATACCCAATGGCAAATCAAAGCCATCCACGATTCAAGAATGCAGGGCAGAGGCCAACCCATGCAACTCACTGATTGGGCACCCAGCACATCAGCACGCATCCGCTCCGGCCAATCCTCCACCACTCTGCAGTTACCCACCTCAGGCACCTGGCACCTAGCCCTATCCTTCCACGGCCCAGGCGATGGCCCAATCAGCAACAACCCCG
>CAZMDZ010000215.1:1346-6860 GCA_964565175.1 uncultured Planctomycetales bacterium | reverse complement strand
GCCGCCACAAGCTGATTCCAGAAGTCAGTCCCAATAAATCCTGGGAAGGCGCCATTGCTTCGGTCGTCGGCGGGGTCATTGCTGGCGCGATTGTCGCTCACACCGCCTTCGACGTCACCCCAGAGATTGCGGTGTTCATCCCCGCTGCCCTGCTGACCAACCTCGGCGCGCAGTTTGGCGATCTGTCGGAGAGTTTGTTGAAACGCGGATTCCGGACCAAGGATTCCGCCACCCTGTTGCCAGCCTTTGGAGGCATGTTCGACCTCGTCGATTCCTTCCTGCTGGCGGCGCCGGCTTTATTTGTGCTGCTGTAGCGGAATCGCCGATGGAAACCAGAATCCCATTGCTGTCGTTGGACGAAGAGCAGCAGTTGCTGGGGCCTTATGATCGCCACACCAAACAGGTGTCCAAGCACCTAGGTGTGCGGCTAAGTTCACGGGCAGGAGAGCTGCGTCTGCAAGGTCCCGAAGGCGCCGTCGAAGCACTATTGCCGCGTTTGCAGCGAGTGCTGAAAGACTTGCGCAATGGTGTGCAGTTAGCGCCGCGACGAATTGAAGCCGCCTTGCTTGGCTTAAACGAAGCCTTCGATTTTGCGCCGCCAGCCAGCGGCAATGGTCGGCGGCGAAACGGCAGTCCAGATTCCGAATTTGCTCGTCCAGGAAGTTCGATGCCGACCGCGCGTACCGAGGCGCAAGCCGATTACCTCGAGGCATTGACCAATCAAGATTTGGTCATTGCCACCGGACCTGCTGGAACTGGCAAGACCTATTTGGCGGTTGCGGCGGCGTTGCAATGCTTGCGCCAAGGGGAAGTGCGTCGTTTGGTGCTGACGCGGCCAGCGGTAGAAGCGGGGGAGAACCTTGGTTTCCTGCCGGGTGATTTGGAAGACAAAATCGACCCTTATCTGCGGCCACTCTACGACGCGATGGGCGACTTACTTGGGCCCGCACAAGCGCGGCGCATGCGTGAATTGGAAGTGATTGAAGTGGCGCCGCTGGCCTTTATGCGCGGGCGCACTTTGACCGATGCTTTTGTCATTCTCGACGAAGCGCAAAACGCCACCACCGGTCAATTGAAAATGTTCCTGACTCGGCTTGGAGAGGGAACGCGGGCGGTGGTCACTGGTGACCGCACCCAAACCGATTTGCCTGGAACAAAACGTGGCGGTCTCGACGAAGCCATCCAGCGTTTAAGCGGTTTAGAAGGCATCGAAATGATCGAGTTTTCGCAAGACGACGTCCAGCGCAGCGCCTTGGTGCAGCGCATCGTCGAAGCTTACGGAGACGAGGAATGAGCGCGGGAAATTCTCGTCAATTGCAGGTTGAGGTGATTTTCGAATCCAAACGCAAGGGGATGCCGTCGGCCGCCAAGATGCGCAAATATTTACAGCGCGCATGGCAAATTTACGGTGGTCCGCAAGACGCAAATTTGTCTCTGGTCTTGATGGAACAAGAAGCGCACACAGCCTTGCACGGACAGTTTTTGAACGACCCTACGCCGACGGATGTCATGGCTTTTCCTTATGACGACGCCGACCTGTTTGGCGAAATTGTCGTCAATATCGACATGGCGGAACAACAATGTGCACATTTTGGCAAAAATTTTTCGCAAGAAATATTGCTCTATGTGGTGCACGGTGCTTTGCATTTAATTGGCTTTGATGACCTCTGCGAGGCATCTAAGTGCAATATGCGTTTGGCGGAGCAACGCGTGCTAGCTGGTTGATCGGCGTTTGTTGCTTAAATATTTCTTGAGTTAGGCTGCTGTTTTTCGTCCAATTTTTTTGTGCGGCAGTCCTACCTGCCCGCGCACCCACTCCAACAACCACATGGTTAAACGCGCCAGACATCCTCGGACGGAAAACCCCGCACTGACAAAGCTGTGGGAATCGTACCGGCAAGAGGAAAGATTAGCGGCACGCAATGCACTGGTTGAGTACTACCGACCCCACGCGGCAAGAGTTGCTCGTCGGGTCAAGATGCGCTTGCCGCGGTCGGTGGAAATGGCCGACCTCGAGGCAGCGGGTGACGTCGGTTTGATTCAGGCGATTCAGAATTTTGATCCTGGTCGCGGCGTTCCGTTCGAGGCGTTTTGCGAGCACCGCGTTTATGGTGCGATTCTCGATGAACTGCGCCGACTGGACTGGCTGCCACGGCCGATGCGCCATCGCTTGAACAAGAAGAAAGAAGCGATCGAGGTGTTGCAGGGTGAGTTAGGTCGGCCGCCGATGGAAATGGAAATTGCTGCCCACCTCGGCTTGAGCGTAGAGGATTATCAAGAGCGATTTGGCAAGGATCATGAAGCGCCCGTGCTGGCAGGCGGCAAACCGGTGAGTCCAGATAAGGACTCCGAGCCAGGGCTTGAGTTTTTAGAAGACTCGCGCGTCGAAGGCCCGATTGAAGATGCGCATCGCCGCGAGTTGATTGAGCAGATCGCTGGCACCTTATCACCGGAGAATCGCGAGATTTTGTACAAGCGATTTTTTGAGGCGCGGACGTTGAAAGAGATCGGTGACGAAATGCAGATCTCGCAGTCGCGAGTATCCAAGATTTTGCACCGAATCGTGGACCGACTGAAAGAGCGCTTCGCTCAAGCCTAAATCAGGCGCTCGGATTTCGCTTTCCGCTCAGCTCAGAGGGAACCCTGCGAGGGATGCTTTCTGATTTGCGGCTAGGCTTGATGGCCGTGGGCAGCCTTTGAGATCGCGAGCACCGATTCCAATACCGAACGCAGTTGATCCAATGGGATCATGTTGGGACCATCGGAAGGGGACTGCAGCGGATCGGGGTGGGTTTCGACGAAAAAACCATCAAAGCCAGTTGCGGCGGCGGCGCGCAACAACAAAGGGGCAAGCGTCCAGTCGCCGTCGGTGCGATCACCGAGTCCGCCCGGTCGCTGTACCGAATGAGTGGCGTCGAGTAGCACCGGGAAACCGCTGCTTTGCATAGCGGGTAAACCGGCAAAGTCGACAACCAAACGGCCATAGCCGAAGAAGGTGCCGCGGTCGGTCAACCACACCTTGGAGTTGCCGGATGACGTCACCTTGGAGGCGGCCTGAGCCATGCCTTCAGGAGCGAGGAATTGACCCTTTTTGATATTTACCACCTTGTTGGTTGCGGCTGCAGCGACCAGTAGGTCGGTTTGCCTGCACAAGAAGGCGGGGATCTGGAGCACGTCGGCCACTTCGGCGACGGCGGCGCATTGCTCAGGCAAATGCACGTCGGTGACGATGGGCACCTGCAGTTGCTGTTTGATGTCCGCTAGGATTTGCAGCCCAGTGTCCATGCCGACGCCGCGCTGGGCTTCCGCCGAAGTGCGGTTGGCTTTGTCAAACGACGCTTTGAAGCTCCAGTGGCAAGGCAGACCGCGCAACGCCTCGGCAATGGCGTGGGCGTATTCCACCGTTTGCGGTCCTTCGATTGCGCACGGGCCAGCGATCAACAACGGCAAGTCTTGCTCGCTGTTCGAGGCTTGCGGTAGGAATTCCTGCAGGGTCGGCATGGTGCTTACAGCTTATCCTTGCGCCGCTGCGATTAAGGCAGGGGCGAGTCAGCCGTGGTTGTGGAAAGCGAGACCGCCGGGCTTGGATCCAGGTTTGGCGGGCAAAGTACCGGCAGTTGATGACCTGGAAGGCAGAAACGAACCGGAGTAAACCCGGCGAAGTCGCCATCGACTTGGACTGGCGACGGCCGCTCGCCGCTGACTTCAACGCTGCGGGCACGAACGATGACCGAGCCTTGAATGCGGTCAAGCCTACCGGTGGCGGCGGCAAGGGCGAGTTGGGGAACGAGCCACTTGCGCATCTTGCGGAACAGATAAAGCTCCCACAGATTGTCGTCGTAGGCGCAGACTGGGAATTTGAAAATTGGGTGGGCGTAAGTCCGGATGCCGGTGACGATGCCATATTCGAACTCGCCCAAATCCTTGCCATTGGCGATCACCCGCTGCGGATTGGACTCCCAGTCACGCAGCACCTGGTGGAGCATGCGGAAGTACTGACTCTTGCGAATCGGCCCGGTGCGTGCTTCCGCCATTTTTTTCATTAGCGCGCCGCCAAGGCCGAAGTCCCAGACCAAGGCGCACTGCATGCCAGTATGTTGCTGCTGCTCATCGCACAGCGAAATTTCGCCGACGTCCAGCAGTTGCGCATGATGCTCGACGATCATTTTGGCCAGCAACGATTCGGCGCGCGGCAAATTAAACTCACTGGCGAGCAAGTTCGCGGTTCCCATCGCAGCCATCGCCAAAGGTGGCGGAGTGGGCACATGAGAGGACTGGCCGACGGGGAACAACCCTTCGCACACGGCGTTCAGGGTGCCGTCGCCGCCGATGACGACCATGCGCTCTCCTTTGGTGGCCGTATGCGCACCCCATTCCACAGTTTGTTCGCGCGATTGGCCAACAAAGATATTGCATTGGCAACCGCGGCTGCGAAGTTCTGTGGCGATGCGTTCCGCTCGATCGGGCCCAGTGCCTTTGCCCGACCAAGGATTGGCGAGGAGTTCTACACGCATGAAGGAGGCGTTAGCCTACCAAGAAGTGACCTGCGCCCGCTCCCATTCCAACCAGATTCTGCTCACCGGTATGAGCGGAGTATTCGGCCTTGGGCTTGCTCGCAGCCTCGCCCTAGCCGACGTCGTCAGCGCCGCCGCTGCTCCAGTGGACGCTGCGCCAACCGTTGCACGGCTGCACGTCGCCGGGCGTCAGCAGCCTCATGCATGGAAGGCATCATCCTTCACCGAGATGGATTTGATGCGACCAGGGGTGCTGGCAGCATGGATTCAGCAGCATCGACCGGCGGCTGTGCTGCATGCGGCCGCCATGGCGCGGCCAGCAGAATGCGAACAGAACCCGTCGGCGGCTTGGCGGGTCAACGCCGAATCGGCGGCTGAGGCGGCGGCGGCTTGTGCGGTGGTGGGGGCGCGCTTGGTTTTTTGCTCCACCGACCAAGTGTTCGACGGCACCGCCGACTGTTACGCCGAAGATGCGCCGTGCAATCCGTTGCAGGTTTATGGCCAAACCAAAGTTGCTGCGGAGACCGAAGTTCTGGCTGCCGGTGGAGTGGTGGTACGCCTACCGCTGTTGTTCGGACCCGAGGCGGCGCTTGGGCACATGGGCGCCGATCAATCCCTGCTCGAAGCCAGTCGCCGCGGCGAGTCCATCGGCCTGTTTGACGACGAAATCCGCGCGCCCGCCGACGCCATGCTGCTGGCCGCGCCGGTCTGGCGGTTGTTGACGATGAAGCAGCCGATTGTCGAGGTGGGGCAGTCGAATGTGACAATGGAAGCGCCGATCGACCGGGCGGCTGAACCTTATCCATCCACTGTTTCCGGCCGCGTGTACCACTTGGCTGGAGCGGATGCCGTCAGCCGTCATCAAATGGGCGTGGAGGTGTGTCAAGCTGCGGGCATCCCCTTTGAGCACGGCCGGATGTCGGTGCAAGAATGGTCGGGTGTGCCGCGTCCGGCGAACTTGGTGCTGACCTGCGAACGAGCGGTCAGAGAATTAAACTTT
>CAZMDZ010000215.1:0-1336 GCA_964565175.1 uncultured Planctomycetales bacterium | reverse complement strand
TTCAACCGCCCGATCTGCGACAATCTCTTGCCCGAGTGGAAGCGTTCCGCTCGCAAAGCCAGTCTGAGTCATGACCCAAAGCCAAGAAACTTCCCTTCCGACCCGTTTCACACCGGCGGAATTCGAAGATTCCATTTACACCCGTTGGGAGCAAAGCGGTGCTTTTGCCCCGGTTGCCGACGCCGGTGATAAGCCGTCGTTCACCATCATGATGCCGCCGCCAAACGTAACGGGTGTGCTGCACATGGGGCATGCGTTGAACAACACCATGCAAGACATCGTCATCCGCCATCGCCGTATGGCCGGTTTCGACGCCTTGTGGTTGCCCGGCACCGATCATGCTGGAATTGCCACTCAAGCGGTGGTCGAGAAGCAATTGTTGGCCGAAGAGGGTGTGACGCGGGAAGATTTGGGCCGCAAAGACTTCCTTGCCAAAGTTTGGGATTGGAAGGAGCACCACGGCAACTTCATTCTCAATCAGTTGCGCCGAATTGGCGCCAGTTGCGATTGGAGTCGAACCAAGTTCACCCTCGACGACGACATGAGCAAGGCGGTGCGCGTCTCGTTTGTGCGTTTGTGGGAACGGGATTTGATTTACCGCGGCGCGCGTTTGGTTAACTGGGATTGCCGCTTGCAGACTGCGGTTTCGGATGACGAAATTGAATACGAACAGCGTAAAGGCAAGTTGTGGCACCTTCGCTATCCGGTGAAGGACAGCAACGAGTTCTTGGTCGTTGCCACCACTCGTCCGGAAACCATGCTGGGCGATACCGGCGTCGCTGTGCACCCCGATGATGAGCGCTACGGCCACTTGGTTGGCAAGTCGTTGATGCTGCCACTGGTCGATCGCGAGATCCCCGTCGTCGCCGACGAGACCGTGGACGCGTCCTTTGGAACGGGTGCAGTGAAGGTGACTCCTGGTCACGACCCGGCCGACTATGAGCGCGGTCATCGCCATAACCTGCCGATCATCAACCTGCTCGAAGCCGACGGCACTCTCAATGAAAACGGGGGTCCTTTTGCCGGAATGTCGCGCGAACAAGCGCGCAAGGAAGTCGTCGCTGCTTTTGATGAAAAAGGGCTGTTGGAGAAGATTGAAGACCACGTCCACAACGTGTCGATCAGTGATCGTTCCAAGACGCCGGTTGAACCGTTGGTCTCCGAGCAATGGTTTGTGCGCATGGAAGAGCTGGCTGGGCCAGCGATTGACGCCGCTAAGTCGGGGCGCTTGAAATTCAAGCCTGCGCGTTGGCAGAAGGTTTACTTGGATTGGTTGGAGAATGTTCGCGACTGGTGCATTTCTCGCCAGCTTTGGTGGGGGCATCGGATTCCGGTT
>CAZMDZ010000214.1:0-6861 GCA_964565175.1 uncultured Planctomycetales bacterium | reverse complement strand
CCACTTTTATGAAGGGCCGGACCAGACCATTCACGACATCGAAATCCTGGCGACCAGTCGCAACGGCAATCGGTTGCGCTTTGACATCGACAATTTTGAATTGAATGTGGACCCGGCCAAGTCTGATTTGAATTCGTACATCGCCGCGGAACGGTTACTGCATTCCGGTCAAGCGCCGTACAACAATCTGACCCAGCATGTCGGTTTGGAAGTGGCGGGACCGCGCTACCAGAAGATTCAAGCCGTCAGCAGTCGCGATCACTTGGTTGCACTCTATCGCGATACCATCGAGAACACGCTTTCGGATCTTTACGACTTCGAAACTCCCGAGTGGGAAAACGGCTGGCCGCGAAACGGGGTCGACCAAATCCGCCGGGACAATGGCGTCTCGATCTTGGCGCATATTTTCAGTCCGAAGATTCCTCCCAAGGTCCTGCCCGATGACAAAATTCGATACCTATCGGAGCGGGTGATTGATAACCAAGCCTGGGATGCCGACGCGATGGAAGTCGGTTATGCACTGCGCGGTGCACCACTCGAATCCTACATTGAGGTTTGGGACAAGTTGTCTGCTCTTGGCATTTACGTTACTGGAGTAGGGGCGTCCGATCACCACAATACTAGGCGCTGGGATTTGCGCGAAAACAAGATGGGTACTTGGATTCGCAGTAATTCCGACAGCCCGCGCCACCTTGCCGACTCGATTCAATCCGGCCACGCATTCTTCGGCGACCCCTTCCGCTTCGATACCGTTGACGGTGACCTGACCCTGATTTTAAGTGGAACCAGTACCCGGATGGGCGAGGTGCAGCAAATGGCTGGGCCGGAACAACTTCGGTTTAAAGCCGTGGTTGCAGGGGCTCAACCCGGTGACAGCATCGTCTGGGTGCACAACGGTACCCCGATCGATCGCCACCCAATGACGAGCGCCGCCCGCATCGCTTACAAGCAAACCTTGGTCAAGCCAGGGGATTGGATGCGCATCGAGCTTCACACCGAGGAAAACGAGATCTATATGCTCTCGAATCCCATCTACTTCGCGAGTTTCGGTGACCCGATTCCGGTCCACCGCACTCCTTCTAAATAGGGGTCCTCGAACTCTTCGGCGTAGGCGCGCAATTGGCGAGTGAGTTCCGCGCGGACGTCGGCGTGACTTTCTTCGTTGAAGAAATTGCGCAGTTCATCGGGGTCGAGCTGGAGGTCGAACAGCCATGGTTGGTCACTGGCAGAAACCACCAGTTTGTGACGGTCGGTGATGGCTGAAATCCATCCCTGGCTTCCTTTGCCAGCTTGGCGAACGAAGGTCACGCTTGCTTCGCTGGCGGCTGGCGGCCGTTGCAGCCAAGTGGAGAGGTCACGACCTTGCACGGTGCTGCCAGCTTGAACTCCCATCAACCGGAGTGCGGTCGGCATGAAGTCGACCGTGCCCATCGACTGGCGAACAACCGCACCCGACGGCACTAACTTCGGCGCACGCACCACAAACGGCACCAACGCCGACGCTTCGTAAGGCACGCCTTTATTTTGACGGTGATGTTCGCCGCGCAAATCGCCGTGGTCACTGGTGAAAATGACAATGGTGTGGTCCAACACTCCATTCTTCTCCAACGCCGCCATGATCCGGCCGACGTTATCGTCGATGCACTTGACCATGCCAAAATATTGCGCCATGTTCTGAAAGCGGCCTTTGGGTTGCGCCCACAGTGGCGAGGCTGCTGCTTCGATGTCGAAAGTGCGCGGCTGCTGATACTCCTGATCGGTGTACATGGTGTCGTACGGCGCGCGCACTGTGTCCGGACCGTGTGGGTCCGGCAAGCTGAGCATGTAGCAGAAAGGTTGATCGCGATTGGCTTCGATGAACTCAATCGTGCGGTCGGCGAGGAAGTCGGTGGCAAAAGACTTTTCGTCAGCGTTGTTGACGGCGTAACTGAACTTCCCTTTTTGATCGACTGATCCCACTTCGGCGCCAGCTTCGGTTAGGGCGAACTTCTTCCAATGGCCGCGGTTGAACATGTAGCGGCGATCACTGAAGCCAAAGTCGCGCTCCGGTTCCCAGCCGGGTTTGGCGGCGCCGTCAAGGTGCCATTTGCCAGCGTAGCCGGTAGTCCAGCCATTGTTGCGCAGCACTTCTGCAAAGGTGATCACGTCGTCGGCCAGGGCAATGTTGTTGGTGGTGACCGGCGTGTGTTGCGGGTAGCGACCGGAAACAAAGGAAGCGCGGGAGGGGGAGCAAACGGGGGAGGTCGCGTAGAAGCTGGTGCACATCACGCCTTCTTTGGCAAGACGGTCGATGTGCGGCGTTTCCACCACTGCGTTTTTGCCCCACATGAAGGCTTGCTCATCACTTAACTGGTCGCGATAACAACCCAAGGTGCGGAAGTTGTGCTCGTCGGTGTGAATGATCAGCAAGTTGTGCTTGGTCCCAGCCGACGCGGTTGCTCCCGTCGCAGATTCCTTCTTGCCCGTTTCCCCTTTTGACTTGGACTTTGGCTTTGACTTCCTTTTCTTTCCTTTCGCTGCGCGGTCTTTTTCATGCAGGGTGCGGTCACCCCAATCACCGACCACGGCTGGCGTACTGGCTAACTTTGCAAGTCCGATCATCGCTTCCAATGGCATTGCTTGTTTTCCGGCAAGGTCATTGCTTTCGCTGATATCCACCGACAAGTCATAGAGCTCCCATGCCGCATCCTTTTTAGGCCGCACTGCCTTCCAATTTTCGATCCTCACTGCGCGCTGACCGCCCAGCTCCCAATAAAGAAATTGATGTTGCTCTTGCTCGCGCCCAATGGCGTCGGCGCCAAAGAGTTCCGGCAGCATGGAAATGCCGTCAAGGTCATTTGGTGTTTCTGCGTTGGCGAGCTCCGCCAAGGTCGGAAAAGTGTCCGGGAAGTAACTGAGGTGATCGCTCACCCGCCCAGCTGCAATTCGCCCCGGCATGTGAAAGATCGCCGGAATGCGCAGTCCACCTTCATAAACCTTTCCCTTCTGTCCGCGAAACTGCACCCCAGTTTGCGGATGCACATTCGGCCCATGAAAACCGCGCGGATGATCTTTGTCGCGGAAGTAATCATGGCCACCGTTATCGCCAGTGAACACAATCAAGGTATTGTCGGCCACGCCCAGCTCGGTCAGCAACTCACGCAACTCCGCAACTTGACGATCCAACATCGTCACCATCGCCGCATACCGACGCGCCGGTTCGGGCCAAGGCTTGTCTTTGTAAAGGGCCCACGCCGGATCGCTATCTGGAATGTTGAACAAACCGTGCGGCGGCGTCAGCGGTAGGTAGCAGAAAAACGGCTGCTTGTGATTGGCGCGAATGAACTCGTGCGCTTGATCCATGATCACGTATTGCGCATAAGTCTCTCCACTTTCCCCGCCAACGTTCCCCTTCAGTGGAACTTCTTCGCTATTGCGAATCAAATAAGGCGGGTAATAAGTGTGAGCATGGACCTGGTCGTAATAGCCAAAAAAGACGTCAAAGCCATGCTTCTCTGGCACCCCGCTGGAACCGCGTCCGCCGCAACCCCACTTGCCAAATCCACCGGTTGCATAGTCGGCGCGCTTCAACGACGTTGCAATCGTTTCTTCCTCCAGCCGCATTGGCGTGCCACCGCCATTGGTCCGCACCGACGTATGCCCGCTGTGTTTGCCGGTCAGCAATACCCCCCGCGTCGGCGCGCACAATGGCGAACCCGCCAGGAATTGCGTAAACCGCGTTCCTTCCGCCGCCAGCTGATCAATGTTTGGGGTCTGAATATTTTCGTGCCCCATGCACGACAACTCGTAATAGCCCAATTCATCCGAAATGATGTAGACGATGTTGGGTGGCGGGGCAGCACCGTCTGTCGGTTGAGTGCCGGATTGAGTCGATGCGAGGAGGGCAAGGAGCAGCGCAAGCATGCCCGCAGTCTAATGGCTAAGCCGCTTGAGCTGGATTGCGGATCACGTCGTCCCCGTCCCAATCGATGAGGTGCAAGGGGGCGATGCCGAAACCGCACATCATGCCGGTGATGGGGTATTTCTCGAACTCCACCACCAAGATGGGTCTGCCATCGGTGGTGGAGCTGTCGTAAGCCCACATTTCCTGTTTTTCGCGAAGCTGCGGGAACTGTTCGGCGCAGGTGACCACGTGCAGTGGCTGATCCGTTCCCTCGACACCCCCCCCCCCAAAAAAAACCAGGGCAGAGGGTTTTTCCGGGTAGATCAAGGTTGCCGCTGTGGGTTGGAACTCGCTGCGCAGGGTGAGGTCGTTGTACTTTCGGTTTTTCGGCCGCTTCGACTCTTCCGCCTCGACCACGGTTTCCGGCACCTCAGTCGCCCCAGACGGAACGGACGGAGGGGCTTCACAAGCCCAGGAGGTTAAGCAAAGGAGGACGAGAAACTGGCGGCTCAAATCCATCAATGGAATGCAATACCCCGCCTGAGAATTCTCCGTAACCTATTTTCACAGCTGTATTGAACCGGCCTTTCTCGCCCCTTATATTGAGTTCACTTCCAAGGGAGCCACTACATCTAGTGGAACCTGCGCAGGGAACTCGGTGAGAGTCCGGGGCTGTCGCGCAACGGTAAGGAATCGGTCGTCCTCACAAGGGCAGGGCCTTTTTCAAGCCCGAACACCTGCATGGAAGGGGGAACTCCAATCCCCACACCCCCAAGTTGCGGCCCTCAACGCGGCGGACGGGGTTGGCACCCGGGGCCTCGCGATCAGGTCAGGTGGCCAGCACCGATTCGGCGCTGGCCACCCCGTGCGCGTTCCCCGGCATCCAAGGACCACGGAACATGCACCCTGCACCCACAGCGCAAGAAAATACCATCGACGATTCCCCCCAAGCGTCGGAGTCTGGCTCCACCGGAGCCCATGGTCACCCCGAAACTGGCCACCGCGTGATTCGCCGCAATGGCCAAATCACCGAGTTTGATCGCAGCAAGATTGTCGTCGCCATTGCGAAGGCGTATTTGGCGGTCGAGGGTGCGTCGGCGGCGGATTCGAGTCGAATCCATAAGACGGTCGAGGAGTTGGCCGATCAGGTGGCGGATGCGCTGTACCGGCGGTTGCCGGAAGACGGCATTGTGCACATTGAAGACATTCAGGATCAGGTCGAGCTTGGCTTGATGCGCGCCGGCGACCACAAGGTGGCGCGGGCTTATGTGATTTACCGCGAGCAGCAGGCCCGCAAGCGCAAAGAAGAAAAGGCTCTGCGCGCGCCGGAGCCGGAGCACGTGGTGCAACTAACCGCCGCCGACGGCACCATGCGTCCTTTGGACGTGAATTCGTTGAAGGATTTGGTCTATGAGGCGTGCCGCGGGTTGGAATCGGTCGATGCCGAGGGTGTTTTGGAAGAGACTTGCCGCAATCTGTTTGATGGCGTCAAGGAGAGCGATGTGTCCAAGGCGCTGGTGCTGAGTGCGCGCACCAAGATCGATAAGGAGCCAAACTACAGCTACGTTGCGGCGCGGCTGTTGCTCGATACGCTGCGGCGCGAGGCGTTGCAGTTTTTAGAGATCCCAGCAGCGATTCATACTCAGGGCGAGATGGCGCGGCATTATGCGAGTTACTTTACGGCGTACTTGGAGCAAGGCATTGAGCTGGAGTTGATCGACCCGGAGTTGCTGAATTTCGACCTGGCGGCGATTACTGCGGCGATCAAGCCGGAGCGCGATTTGCAGTTCACCTACCTCGGTCTGCAGACCCTTTACGACCGCTACTTTTTGCACACTGTCGATGGCTTGCGCTTCGAGATGCCGCAGGCGTTTTTCCTGCGCGTGGCGATGGGCTTGGCGCTGAACGAAGAGGATCGCACCGGCCGCACGATTGAGTTCTACTAGTTGCTGTCGTCGTTTGACTTCATGTCGTCGACACCGACTTTGTTCAACTCCGGTACGCTGCGGCCGCAGTTGTCGAGCTGCTACTTGACCACCGTGCCCGATGATTTGGACGGCATTTTTGGTGCGCTGAAGGACAACGCGCTGCTGTCGAAGTTTGCTGGCGGATTGGGAAACGATTGGACGCCGGTACGCGGATTGGGCTCGCACATCAAGGGCACCAACGGCAAGAGTCAGGGCGTGGTACCGTTTTTGAAAGTGGCCAACGACACCGCCGTGGCAGTGAACCAAGGCGGCAAGAGAAAGGGTGCGGTTTGCGCGTACCTGGAGTCTTGGCACATCGACATGGAAGAGTTTTTGGAGCTGCGCAAGAACACGGGCGATGAGCGTCGGCGTTGTCATGACATGAACACCGCCAACTGGATTCCCGATTTGTTCATGAAGCGGGTGGCCAAGGAGCAGCCGTGGACACTGTTTTCACCGGATGAAACGCCGGACTTGCATGGCTTGACTGGGCGGGCGTTTGACGCGCGCTATGAAGAGTACGAGGCGATGGCTGAGCGCGGGGAATTGCGCGTTTTCCGCAAGGTCGAGGCGCTGGAAATGTGGCGCAAGATGTTGGGCATGTTGTTTGAGACTGGGCATCCGTGGATCACCTTTAAGGATCCGTGCAACGTTCGCTATACCAACCAGCATGTCGGTCAGGTGCATAGTTCGAACTTGTGCACCGAGATCACGCTGCACACTAATCAGGAAGAGATTGCGGTATGCAACTTGGGTTCGGTCAACTTGCCAGCGCACATGAATGAGGCCGGAGTGGATTTGGCCAAGCTCGAGCGCACCATCACCACGGCGATGCGGATGCTGGATAATGTGATTGATTACAACTATTACAGCGTGCCGCAGGCCAAGCATTCGAATGCCCAGCACCGGCCGGTGGGCATGGGCGTGATGGGTTTCCAGGATGCGTTGTTCAAGCAGCGCATTCCTTACGCCAGTCAAGAGGCGGTTGGATTTGCCGACCGCTCGATGGAG
>CAZMDZ010000213.1:0-6898 GCA_964565175.1 uncultured Planctomycetales bacterium | reverse complement strand
GGCGGTGCAGGCAACTCGTAGCGAGCGGCAACTTTGGCAAATGCAGCATGGCCGGCTCCTTGCCTCTGCTCCTTGCCCCGTCGCCAGTCGAATTCAATGCCGTCGTGAGCCGCGCGGAAGCGAGCAACCGGGTCAATACCCAAGAAACTGTAGCGCGCCAGCCGTTCCGGCCCTTCGGCCGATTCCAACAAGCAGGTTTCGTGACCGGCCTCGCGCAGGGCGAGGAACAGGCGCACGGGAGTGTGGAGATCCGCTGGCAGTTCAGCCCAAGCTAGGCGGTACTGCTGTGCGTTCTCGGCGGTGCTTCGAGTGAGGAAGTCCATGTCGTCGGGGTAAAAAATTTACGGGTCCCTGTCTTTTCAGAGCAGGGACCCGCAGGTGGAATTCGAAGGGAGGTGCGATTAACGACGGTTTCCCGTGCCGTACCCCGGTTTCCACCCGGGTCCGGTCGGCCACCACCATCCATCGTTTCGCTTAGGTCGCATGATGAACGGAGTATAGCCTGTGAATTGCCAAGCTGACGAAACCCTTGCAGGTTTTCCTAATCATCGGCTCAAAATGTTTAGGAACATCGCTGTTGAGAGCGATTTTTGCCCCAGCACTTTTTTCCAGATTGGCGAGCATCGCTTACTCCCCTCCGGCCAACTTGCGTTGAAGGGCAGCTTCATCCAGAACTTCGACGCCGAGTTCTTCAGCCTTCTTCAGCTTGGAGCCTGCCTTTTCCCCTGCAACTAGGAAGTCGGTCTTCTTGGAAACCGATCCTGCGACTTTCGCTCCAGCGGCGAGGAGCTGCTCTTTGTATGCAGACCGCGGCACCGAAAGAGCTCCGGTTAAGACGAAAATCATTCCGTCGAGCGGCAGCTCGCTGTCGCTGGCGAGTCGCTCCATTTCCTTAGGCCGGACGCCAAACTCGGTCATCTGATCTAGAGCGTGCTGGTTCCGAGGCTCACGGAAAAACTCCAGGATCGACTTGGCGACTTCTGGCCCGATGCCGTCAATTTCCTTCAGCTTTTCAATGGCTGGATCTTTTGGCTTGCTCGCTTTCTTCTTCTTTTTGGACCGGGAACCGGCTTTGGCGGCTTCAGCGGCATCAGCGGATTCAGCGGATTCGGGATCGGGATCGAGATCAGAATCCGGCGGCCGAATGGCGCTCAATCGACGAACCTCCTGCAGACTGCCTGCAAATTCCGCCAAGGCACGTGCAGTTTCCCCACCCACCTCGCGAATCCCGAGGCCGAACAAAAATCGATCTAATGCAGGGCTCTTCGCAGCATCCACCTGCTCGCGCAAAGTGTCGACGGACTTCTGCCCCCACCCTTCCAGTTCGCGGATGCGGTCGTAATCGAGTTGAAAAACATCTTCGACCTTCTTCAGCAAACCAGCTTCGGCAAATTGAGCCACCGCTTTTTGGCCAAGCCCCTCGATCCGCAACGCCGTGCGTGACGCCAAGTGCAGCACCCGCCGCTCCATCTGCGCAGGGCAATCCATGTTGTCGCAATAGCGGTGCTCACCCTTATCTTTGTCCTTGTCCTTGCCAATTGCCTTGGTCGTCACCTTGGTCCGACAAACCGGGCATTGCTTGGGCCATTCAAATACCGGTAGCTTTTTGCTGCGAGCTTCAAGCACCGGCCCCAAAATTTGCGGGATGACGTCGCCCGCGCGGCGCACGGTGACGCGATCGCCGATGCGGATATCCAGCCCCGAAATATAACCCGCATTGTGCAAGGTGGCGTAGGTCACCGTCGTTCCGCCCAGGTTCACCGGCTCCAAGACCGCACGCGGAGTCAAGCGACCAGTTCTCCCGACTTGGATTTCAATGTCGAGCAACTGGGTGGTCTCTTCGCGCGGCGCAAACTTCAACGCGCATGCCCAGCGCGGAGTGCGAGCCCGAGACCCTAGCTGTTCGCGCAAAGCGATCTCGTCGACCTTGATGACGACGCCATCCATTTCGAACTCGATCTGATCGCGCTGCTCTTCCAATTGGCGATGGAACTCGGCCATTCCTTCCACATCAGCGGTGATCTTGCGATAGGGACTGACTGGAAAGCCCCATTCTTTGAGCAACTCCAAGGCTTCGGAATGCCGACGCGGAGCGGGCGACGCGGAATTCGCACCTTCGCCACTTCCTTGGCAACGAACCAACTCAAAAGCCATCAAGCGCAATCCCCGCTTGGCAACGATCGACGGATCAAGCCGCTTCAACGTGCCGGAAGCCGAATTGCGGGGGTTGGCAAACGGTGGCTGATCAGCGGCGACCAACTCTTCGTTGATGCGGTCGAAGTCAGGAATACTGAGCATGACCTCGCCACGCACTTCGACCAAAGCGGGTGGGTTTTCGGCCATCAAGCGCAGCGGCACACCGCGCACCACCCGTAAATTTTGGGTGAGGTCCTCACCAAAAGCGCCATCGCCCCGCGACAAACCGCGAACCAAAACGCCGTCCTGGTAAATCAACGCTGCTGAAACACCGTCCCACTTGGGTTCACAAACAAACTCCGCACGGACATCCAAACCCTTCCATACCCGCTGATGGAAATCGCTGACCTCGTCGATGGAAAACAGCGACTCAATCGAAACCATCGGCACCTCGTGGGCGACTCGTTCAAACTTCGAGCCCTCGGGCAAGGGCGCGCCTACTCGCTGCGTCGGCGAATCGGCGGAAAGCCAGTCAGGGTGGGCTTTTTCCAGCTCCACCAAGCGCCGAAACGCCCGGTCGTACTCAGCGTCCGACACCAAGGGCTTGGCGTCGACGTAATAAGCCCGCTCGTACTCCCGGATCTGTGATTGCAGTTCCAGGTATTCCTCGTGCGACACTGGTCGTGACTCCCGGCCTTCGCCTTTATGCTTATTCCACCCCAGCTTCGACCATCAACTGGCCCAAGCTCTTTTCAATGCGCTCCCCAGTACCTGGCGAAAACAAAACCGCCAAGTCTTCGGTGCCGATCTCTTGCAGCCGCTTCAACGTGGTGGCTGGCAAGATCGGCAGCTCGCCGTTGGTGGGACTGTAATAACCGATGCGCTGGACCCGCCGCATGCCACTGACCCGGCCGACGGCCAAGGCGTTGCTAATGGGATCTTGGTTGAGGTCTGCGTTGGCGTACTCAATCAAGCAACCCATGAAGACGCGGCCGTCGTCGGAAAGCACGGTGCATCCGGCGATTGGGCCCTGTTGGACCAGCGAGGTGGCAGCCGCTTGCTCGGCCACCGCAACCAGGTTTCGGTCATCCATACCGCACAGGATACCTTCGCCCGGACAAGGCGGAAATCAACCGCGAATCATGCCTGGGCGAAAGCTGAGAACCTGCCTTAACCAGCTGCAACCGCTAGTTTTGAGCCGCTGCCACTGGTGCAGCTGCGTAACCCGCAAAGGGCACGCGATTGCTCACTCTGCGGATCCCGGAGACCGGGTCATCCCGTTCTTCAGGAACCACAGTGACCAGGGCGTACTTGCCTTCGAGTTCGGTCGGCTTTAAATCTGATTTTCCGTCGCCCAAACAACCCAAGGTTTTTAGCACAAATTTCACCCGCGGTAATCCGCGTTCGGACCAGTGCAGCGAATCCCAACAAGCGGTTCTCCCGCGCCACTCTCCTTGCACGACTTCCCAGCGCAAACCCCAGCGTATATGCCCAGCGGGGCTTTGGCTTTCACGCACTTCCCCCACTTGGCAAAGGTATTCCCCCTGAGGGATGGCACGAAGATCATCGACGTCGGCTATTTCGGTAAAGTCAATTTGCATCAGTTTTCCTCCACTGAGAAGACGGAAAACCCAGCAAAAGGTAACAACAACTTGAAACTGCTTTTGTAATTGGGTTCAATACAAGGGACTCGAGTTTGCGCCCCGTGATCAATAGCGACCAAGTCTTACAAGAAGCAGCCAACACACCCGCTGGCCTGAACCCTTTCGGTTCGGTTTTTGCCGCGGTCGTTTGGGCATTGTTGATCCTGATCAACCTGTGGTGCTTGCGCAAACTCTTCAAGCAAGACAGCCAATCCTCGTAGGTTTAGGGGATTCAGCGCTTAAGACAGTGGCGGGGGTTGACCGAAATAGAGTCTGACTGACCCTCTACACTTCCGCCCATGGACTCTACAAACGCACCTGTCGACGCTGAAAAACTGGAAGAACTCATTGATCTATTTGGAGATCGTGAAGAAGTCAAAGACCTCTTCAATGAATTCTTCGACGAGCTGCCCAGCCGTCTGCAAACCCTGAGAACCGGTCTCGAAACCGGCGCCCCAGAGCAAATCGACCAAGCCGCCCACGCATTGAAGGGCAGCAGCGCCAGCCTGGGCGCGATGCAGGTTCAAGCTGCCGCGCTAGCTCTAGAAGCCGACGCCCGCAGTCAGCAACTTGATGATGCCCCCGACCACTTCGCCCAACTCGAGGCGGAGCTTGAAATCCTGCAAAATTGGTTGCGGGAAAGCGGCTTGCTCTAAAGCAGCTCGATCCGCCCGAGCCCGTCCAGCGACGGGCGGAATCCGTTAGCTGGCCGGGCAGAAGGCCTCGGCGACGGCGGCGACGACCTCCTGGCGCTGTTCCGGTGTTACCCCTGGGTAAATCGGCAGCGCCAGCACTTCTTTTGCGGCAGCTTCAGCGGCGGGAAGTTGGCCCTCGTGACCGCCTAAATGGGCAAAACACGGCTGTAAGTGCAGCGGTAGCGGGTAGTAAACGGCGCAGCCGATATCTTTACTGCGCAAATGCGCCATCAATTCATCGCGGCGTTGAGTGCGGATCACGTATTGATGGAAAACGTGGCCGGGGGTGATTTCCGGCGTGGTGATCTCACTGCCAACACCTGCTGCGTCGAATAGCTCTTGGTAGTGCTGGGCGCCCTGATACCGAGCAGCGTTCCACTCGACCAGGCGTGGTAGGTGCTGCATTAAGGTCGCCGCCTGCAGCGCGCTAAGACGGAAGTTGAAGCCGACTTCATCGTGGTAGTACTGACGTCCGCCGCCGTGCTGGCGTAAACGGCGCATGCGTTCGGCGGTTTCTTCGTCGGTACTGGTGGCAAAACCGGCGTCGCCAGCCGCAGCCAGGTTTTTGGTTGGGAAACAGCTAAAACCAGCGGTGATGCCTAAGCCACCGCAAGGACCGTCTTTGTGCACCGCCCCTACCGCTTGAGCTGCGTCTTCGACCACCAGGATTTCTCGACCAGCGGCCTGCTCCAGCGCCGCCTTCAAGCTACCGACGTCCACCGAGCGACCGTATAGGTGCACCGGCATGACTGCTTTGGTGCGCTCCGTCACCAGTGAAGCGGCTGATTCATTGCTGATCAGGTAGGTGCTGGGATCGATATCGGCGAAGACCGGCGTGGCTCCTAAACGCGCCACCGATCCGGCAGAGGCGAAAAATGTGAAGCTGGGAACGATGACCTCGTCTCCTGGTTCCACCCCTGCGGCTTTGAGGGCGAGCACCAGGGCGTCGGAACCGTTGGAGCAGGCCACCACGTGCGGCACACCGAGGAAATCGGCGAGGGCGGTTTCGAGTTCGGTGATTTCAGGCCCGTTGACGAAAAAACCGTGATCCAGAACCTTGCGCCAGCGCTCTAGTAGCTCGTCTTTGACGGCGGGTTCCAGGTTGTACTGAACATCGAAGAAAGGCACGGCCATGGGGCAGATTTTAAATCCGCCCCGTGTCTGAATCAGTCACTTTCCTCGTCAACCGGGCCCAGCGATGCGTCGAGCAGGGCCTGATCAATCGGCAAGGTAATGACGTCGCCCTCTTTGCTGACGTAAATGGGGAATTCACCGACTGAGGTGAAGAAGCCCGGGGTGAATCCAAGATCCGATTCCGGTGCGGGAGCGAAGAAATGCACCCGGGCGAGGTAGTTGCCAGGTCCGGGGACATAAACGGCGGATTTGGATTTTCCTCGAGAGTTGAAATCTCCCGTGCTGAGTGGTTGCCGAACTCCTTCTTGGCTGACCTTGAAGCCGTACCTCATGCCCCGATAACGAGCGAGCTCTTGCGGCATGCGCAGCACGAAGCTGAGCGCCTTTTCCATGGTGACGACTTGATCGGTGATGACATTTTGCAAAGTCACCGGCCGGAAGCCGTTGGCGCGGAATTCAACTTTTTCAAAGCCTTCGTCAGCGGTCAAAAACGTTTCACCACCAGCGTCGATGGAAGAACCACTGTTTCGATTGCCCTTTGAAATGGTGTAATTCGCTTCCATCAAATTCCCATCCGAATCCTGAACCTTGCAGTGAATGCCTTTCAGCCGACCCCGCAAATCCAACGGCTGCAAAGCCGGAGGCTCCGTCAGCTGGCCTGGCAAAAGGGTGATTCCGTCGAGGGTAAACAGTTCATCGTGCATGCGGGTTCGGGCAACAAATTGATAAGCCGGGCCGACCTCGCCATCGCACTTGAAGGTGTACAAACCTGGAGTCATTGATTGCTCAGGCCGAATGTACACGTTCCGGATTCCAGGACTCGACAATTGAAACCAGAGTTGGTGGACCGCAATGCCCTCATCCAAATAGACCGAGCCTGCCAAAGAACCAGCCTGGGAGAGGATGAACTCCAGCCCTTGAGAACCCGCAGGCACATCTTTTGTAAACCGTTCCGAACCCTTAGCTTCAATCGTTACCCGGTAAGTGGCCGCATCTTCCATTTCGCCATAGAGTGCGAACTCTCCCTTGTGGTCGGTATTGCCAACTCCCGATACCTTCAGCCATAGATGCGACAACAAACTCACCATGCTCTCTAGCTGCGGCCTCTCCTTTAGTCTCTAACCACTCAGCGTAGTCTCGCATAAGTTGCCGAGATTGTTTAATCACGAGGGCAAGCTGATTAAGATCCTTATGAGGAGTCCAGTCTGACACTAGGCACAACTTACTGCCGGATACATCCACCCAATAGCCTTTCTTCATCTTCCAGCCCATCAAATGCGCTGCATGATC
>CAZMDZ010000212.1:0-6898 GCA_964565175.1 uncultured Planctomycetales bacterium | reverse complement strand
GTCGTCAGGCCGCGAAAATCTTCGGCCCGTAAATCAATCAGGGCCAGTTGCTCCAGAACCTGTTTGCGTACCTTTCGGCTGGCGGCGGGCTTTTTGGCCGCATCGACCACGCTCAACCAGCGGTGATAAGCCCAGACACTGGTATCAATATCGCCCGCAGCCTGGGCTAGTTCAGCCAGCGCCTGCAGCGCATCTAAATGGCGGTCATCGCGCTCCAGCGCTTTTTCGACCGCCGCCCGCGCCGCCGCCAGATTGCCCTCGGCCCGCAGCCTTGCCGCGTTGCCCAAATACTTGTCGAGGTAGGGGTCGCCATTCGATTTTGAGGCAGAGACGATGCCTGCTGAGTCGGATAAGCCCAGGCCGAAATCGGTCCAGGCAGGCTGACCCAACAGCAAAGCGGGCCATAACACAAGCAGGGCGAGGGCTTTCAAACGACTTCTGATCCAGGGGGCTGATGAGTGGTGGTGCGACGGCGGAGCTGGCCGCAAGCGGCGTCCTGATTGCCGCCAAGGCTGTTCCGCAGGGTGACCGGAAGGCCAACGCCACGCAAAACTTTGGCGAACTCCTCCATGGCCGACTCTTCCGGTCGTTGGTAAGGGAGCTCAGGAACCGGGTTGTAGGGGATCAGATTTACGTGGCAACGCCTATCTTGCAAGAGTTTTGCTAGTTCTAGCGCCTGCTCCGGGCTGTCGTTTTGGTCACGCAGCAGCACATATTCGATGGTGTACTCGCGGCCAGTGGCGAAAAATAGCTGATCTGCCTCGGACAAAGTGTCCATTAGGCTGCGTTTGTTGACCCCAGGAACTAATTCATGGCGTAGGGCATCGGTGGCTGCATGGAGCGAAATGGCCACGCTGACCTGGCGTCCCCATTCGGCCATGCGCGGCAGCGTGCCTCGCGGAGCCACGGTCGACACGGTGATCCGGCGGGCGGCAAAATGGAAGCCATCGGGGTCCATTAGCGTGTCGAGAGCCGCCAGCGTGGCCTCAAGATTGTGGCCTGGTTCACCCATGCCCATGATCACCAAACGGTGAAAATCGCCCTGCTCACGCCGCAACCAGAGCACCTGCTGCAGAATCTCGGCGGTGGTCAAGTTGCGGTCGACGCCTTCCAGGCCGCTGGCGCAAAAGGTACAGCGAACCGCACAGCCCACCTGGGTGCTCAGGCACAGGGTGCGCCCTTGGGTGCCCGGCATGCCGACGGCTTCGACCGTGGCGCCGTCGTCGTACTGCAGGAGAATCTTGCTCGCGCCATCAGGAGCGTGGCTGACCTTTTCCAGCTTCGAGGTCAGCAGCGGCAAGTCGCGGTCGAGCTGCTCGCGTAGAGCGGCTGGCATATCGGTCATTTGCTGCCAATCGGAAGCGCCGCGCTGAAAGACCCAGCGAGCGGCGTTGCGACCGCGGAAGGCGGGCACGCCAAGTTGCTGTTTGAAGTAGTCGGGCCAGTGCCCGGGGGGTAGATCCAGCAGGTTTTGAAGCTGGCTGAAGTCCACGGAGGCGGCTTCTTCGCTCATGTCACGTCGCGGATGACTTCGAAAATTTCAAAAGCCCACTCTTTGGCTTTGCCGTTACTTGGTGGGTTGCAGCCGCCCACTCCAAGGTGGCCGCCGCCGCCGTACTTTTTCATCAGTTCTCCAAGGTGAACCGGGTTGGCTGGGCGGTTCCAAGGGTTGCTGGCGACGGTGATGTGGACTCCGGCGCGCGTCGGCAGCATGGTGACTGCGTAAAAAAGTTCGGGGTAGAGGAAAAACGGGCTGAAGCGCTCGCGACGAATTTTCTTTGATCGAAGGTCAGCGATCATCGCTGACAGAGTGCGCTCCAACATGGTGGCGGGGAAGGCTTCCAGGGCGGCGTCGCGATTGCGGCAGGCGCGTTCGTAGCAGCGTTGGATGTCCGGGTCGTCGGCGACTTGAATCAGCGGCCTGGTGCGCATTAAATGCAGCACGCGGTCGTGGAAGTGGAAGTTGGGTGCGGTGGTCAGCGCGCGCATGACCTGCAGCGCTGGATCACGGCCAAACAAAGCAAGTTTGGCGGTGGCAAAGGACGCCGAATCGATGATGTTGCTCCACTGCACTAACTCGTCGAAGCGATCACCTGGATCCCAGTCCCAGTGCTCACGCGCATGCTTGAGAATGATCGGTGGGCACGATGGCGACTCCGGATCAAACGCATGGGTCGGGCTGGGCTGAAACAGCTCTTCGTCTTCACTGTTAAGGAAGGTGGTTGGATGGTGGTCGAACCAATAATCGGCGCGGCGATGGAAGTGGAAGTCGACGACGGCAAAGCGTTCGCCCAGACTGAATTCATTCCAATGCAGGGTGCGATCAAAATTGATCCCAGCCCATTGCACGTCTTTTTCTCGGCCAGAATGCTCGAGCGCTTCGGCTAGCAGTGCTCCGGATGCCAGGCCATCAAAGTCCCGGTGGTAGTAAATGGTGAGGTTGGGAACAGTCACGACGATCAGGGGTGCAGCAGCGAGTGGCGGTTACGGACGCTTTTTGCCGTAAACGTGAGCTTGGAAGAAGGGCAGCCAGCTCTGATTGGTGTGCTGATCCAAGGCTTTGCGCAGGTCTTCCGTAGTCCACTTCGAGTTGCTTTTCAAAAGCGCGTTCAAGGCTTGGTCCAGCTTAGGACGAGTGGCTTTTTCCTCAATCGCTTGCCAAACCAAAGCGCCGCGCGTCATCAGGCGTTTGGCGCCTTGCAAGTCTGCGAATGGCATCAAGGTAAGCGGTCGCGGCAGCACATCGAGGGCTTTTTCATTCCTTAGCCAAAACTCGACCATGGTGTCGGCTTCGTTGGCCAAGCCAGAGCTTTGCAGGATTCGCCACGCCGCATATTCGGCCAGCGAAGCGTCGAGAAATACCGAACCATGGCCGACGCCACTGAGTTGGCGGCCAAACACATGGGAGCTAAGTTTGCGCGCCAAGCCAGCACGCCGGTTGCCGTCGATCCAGTCGGCGTCGACGGGGTCAGCGAGCCATTGGTTGTTTTCATCGAAAACCAACATGCCCGGCAAAATCAAATCTCCGCAGCCGCGGAAGGTTGTGACTGACCAATGCGAGGTGGCGTTGGGCAACCACTCGCTTAGGCCTCGCTGCAAGCGGATCAATGCCGTCAGCGTCTTCTCATAGCGGGAAGCTTTGGAGGTCTTGCGGATGGCAGCCGCGTGATCTCCGACCTTTTTGTACTCGTACATACCCAGCACAAAGTAGGGCCACACGGTGGGATCCAAATTGGGTTGAAACTGGGTGTAGCGGACAACGGTCTCTTCGTTCACCGTGCTTTTGCTCGCCGAAGTGCCTGATAGCGGCTCAAGGAAGGCCGGGCACAGGATTTCCAAAGTGTGCGGCGGAGGCGCATAGCGAGTCGCCGTTGGTTCAAATCCGGTTGGCAATGCCAGCCAAGCCCCGCCAAATCCACTCATGCCTGAAGCCAAGGCAATCAATCCACCCGGCGGCGCCAGGCTGGGTTGATCAAAGAGCCTGATCCGATAGCTAACTTTCGTTGGCGTGGCTTCCAACAAGTCAGCTCCCTCAGGCAAGCGCCATTGCTGGCCGTTTGGGGTGACGCCGTCTGCTGGCCGCCAGGTGACTTCGAAGTCGACCTGGTGGAAAGCGGGGTCAGTTGCATCCACCCGAATGTGGAAATGGCCAATCGGGTCAGGCTGTTGCTGACCAGGGCGAAAGCCGCGATCCAGGTCGACTTCTGGCGCAGGTTGCGGTCGCCATGCGTCTGGGATGCGGAAGCTGTTCAGCGCCATCTCTCCAGCTTGCTTGCGGCCAATGTTGCCTTCCCAATTGACGATGATTAAATGATCATCGAGCACTACCAATCGTTGCTCCAAATAGCGGTAGCTGTCTTCGGTGTGCAAGTATTCAATCGAAGTGCCTGCGGCGTCGACCGTGGCCCACTTGCCTTTCCATGGCGTCATCTGGTGCTTGACCTCGACTAGCATCGGCAGCCAGCGGGTTTTCCGCAGATTGTCGGCTACTAAGTCAGTAATCGCACCGGGCGCGGCGAGCAGGTAGTGATGAACCTCGAAGCTGGCGTCGCCGGCTTCGTGCACCGAGCTCCAGACTTCACCGCCGGGCTGAGGCTGCTGGAAGGCGCTGTAGCCAGCTGGTAGTTCCATTTGGAACGGCGTAACAGCTGGGGTTTGCACGGGTTCCGCCTGAACGGCAGGGAACCCAAGGCAAAGGGTGGCAACGGTCGCAATGGCGATCATGCTGAACGACTACGGGGTGGGGGCCTGAGGGCTTGCGCCCCTGAACAGGCCTCAGTTTAAGCGCTTTCGCGCTTCGAATCTTCGCCGCCTTCTAGCAAGACGTTGACGTTGCCGTTACGAATCATTTCGCCGGTGACTACAAAGCTGCGCGATGGCTTGCCGTAGTCAGGCAGATGGAACAACAAGTCGTGCAAAGTTTCTTCGAGGATGCTCCGCAGGGCTCGCACTCCGGTTTCTCGTTCGTTGGCTTTCTTGGCAATTTCAATCAGCGCCTCTTCGGTGAAGCTGAGCTCATGATCTTCCATTGCGAAGTAAGCCTGGAACTGGCGCACTAGAGCGTTTTTCGGTTCAGTCAGAATGTGAACCAAGTCAGACTCGTCGAGTTCGTGCAGGTGGACGTGCACAGGTAGGCGGCCGACGAATTCCGGAATCAATCCGTACTCAATCAGGTCTTTGGAATCGACCAGTTCCAACAAGCGCTCGCGTTCCTCTTTGACGCTTTCTTCGGCTTCCCCTTCGTGCAAGAAACCGATCATGCTGCCACCGACGCGGCGACCGATGATCTCTTCGACGCCAGCAAAAGTGCCGCCGGTGATGAAAAGCACGCCTGAAGTGTCGAACTGAATGTTGGACTGTTCCGGGTGTTTGCGTCCGCCTTGGGGCGGCACGCTGGCGACGGTGCCTTCGAGGATTTTGAGCAGCGCTTGCTGCACGCCCTCGCCAGAAACATCGCGCGTGATCGAAACGTTTTGCGTGGTCCGGGAGATCTTGTCGATCTCATCCACGTAAATGATGCCGCGCTGGGCCCGCTCCAGATCGTAATCGCAATTCTGCAACAACTTGAGCAAGATGTTTTCCACATCTTCGCCGACGTAACCCGCTTCGGTCAGGGTGGTGGCGTCGGCAATGGCGAACGGTACATCCAAAATCTTGGCCAGGGTGCGCGCCAGCAAAGTCTTGCCCGAACCGGTGGGACCGATCAGCAGCACGTTGGATTTTTCAATCTCGACATTCGCCCATTCCGGCGTTTCATCGAGCAGCGCAATTTGCTGCTGCACTTGCAGCCGCTTGTAGTGGTTGTGCACGGCGACAGCAACCACGCGCTTGGCTTCTTTTTGACCGTAAACGTAGACATTCAGCGAATCTACGATCGAAGCTGGAGTGGGGATGGCGTCGACCGGGGAGGTGCCGGAAAAATTCTCCGGCGAAACCTGGCTGACCCGGCGCGTTTCCTCGCGCAGGATCGAATTGCAGATATCCACGCATTCATTGCAAATGTAGATCCCGGGAGGACCTGCAATCAGTGACTGCACCTCTCCTCGAGATTTTTCGCAAAAGGTGCAGCGTTCCACGCTGCCTCGTTCGGTGCCACGCGCCATTGAATCGATTTTATGACAAGAACCGGGACTTGACGGCAAACCACCGCCCTTTTTTTGCCGGCCTGAGCTTAAATTGGCTCAAGTCCGGCAATCCCGAGGATTTATGCCCGATTTGGGCTATTTGCCAAAGATCTTATCGACAATTCCGAACTTCAATGCTTCGTCTGCACTGAGGAAATTATCGCGATCGGTGGCTTTTTCGATCTCTTTGATGGTTTTGTCGCAGTGTTGGGCCAGAATCCCGTTGAGACTCTTCTTCAATTTCAGAATCTCGTTGACTTGGATTTCCATGTCCGAAGCGGTGCCTTGGGTGCCGCCCCAAGGCTGGTGGATCATGACCCGCGAGTTGGGCAGGATGAAGCGCTTGCCCTTGGTGCCGCCGGCTAGCAACACCGCACCCATCGATGCGCACTGGCCCACGCAGTAAGTTGCAATGTCGCAATCCACGTACTGCATGGTGTCGTACATCGCCAAGCCAGCGGTAACCGAACCACCGGGGCTGTTGATGTACATCTGAATGTCCTGAGTCTTATTCTGCTTGGCCAGGAATAACAGTTGGGCCACAACTGCATTCGCCACCTGGTCGTCGACCTGGGTGCCGAGGAAAATGATGCGATCCTCGAGCAGTCGCGAGTACAGGTCGTAAGTGCGTTCCCCACGTCCGGTTTTCTCGATGACGTAAGGAATGGTGTAGAGGGCGTTGGTGTCAGTCATGGCCGTGTGCTCAGAAGGTACGCTTACGCGTCCGTGGCTTCAACTGTGTCGGCATTTTCTTCGACTTGCTTGATCAGGAAGGCGCGAACCTTGCCGGTCAAAATGTCACTGGCGACGTCGTCCAGGCGACCCTGCTGTTGGTAAACGTTACGCACCGTCTTGACGTCCACGCCATGGTGCTGGCTAATCGCTCGCAGTGCCTGCTCCATCTCGTTTTTGGTCACCGGGATTTCTTGTTGCTCGGCAATCTTGCGAATCAGGAAGTAGGACTTCAGACGCTTTTCAGCGGCGTCGGCGATGACCTCGCCTTGACCTTCGACCTGCTCGCGGGCGGTCTCTTCTTCGATGCCCTGCTCCTTGAGCCGCGCGATCTCTTGCTCGATGGTCTGCTTGGCCTCTTCGTCAATCATTCCTTGCGCCAACTGGAACGGGCGACGGTCCATGATGGATTGAATCATCGCATCAGCCTGACGGTTGCGTTCCGCGCGGTCGGCTTCTTGAGTTAGGCCCTCTTTAATTTTGTCGCGCAGCTCGTCGGCTGGAAAACCACCTTGCTCGGCGATCTCTTCGTCGGTCGCCGG
>CAZMDZ010000211.1:0-6910 GCA_964565175.1 uncultured Planctomycetales bacterium | reverse complement strand
GCTCTACAGTGCTGCCGGAACTGGTCCGGTCAATATTCAAGGACTGCCGGTACCCTTGGGTTACGACATCAACCTAGTGGAATCCTATTTAGGCATGTACAACCCGGCTTTCCAAACGCCGTCTGGCATCCTTAGCATCAATGGCGACGCAACCAGCAAGCTAAGCATCCCATCCGGTGGAATACCTTCGGGGTTAATCAACTCGACGATGTACTTTGCCGTCATCTGCAAGTCAGCTTGGGGCGATTGGGAGTACAGCTCGATAGCGCTTCCAGTCACCTTCCTCCCCTAATCGGCAATCCGCGCTTGAAGTCGGTAACGTCAGCCTTTTTTGACGAACTCCGACTTCAACCGCATCGCACCGAAACCGCGGATTTTGAGGTCTTTGATCAAGGTCACGGAGTCTCCATCAGCAAGCAGTGCACCATTGCTATCGCGAATGACTAGAGCGTCGTCGTCGGCTTGCTCAGCTTCCATTTCGGCGGCGGTCCATTCATGCGGGTAGATCGCTCATTGCGGCGGAGTTTAGCACAGGCAAGAACGAAGCTCGAAACCGCCCTCGGGACATGGGCTAGACTTGCCTCATGGTGCGACGCTTCGGAGTCTTGATTGGAATCATTGCGATCCTGGTTCTGTTGTGGGCCAACGATCGCGATCCAATCCGCCGCAAAAAGAAGGTTGGCGCCTAAGGCCCAGCCCATCCAAAACTCGGATCCTGCAACCGACCGAACAGAACCGGAGATCGAGATCATTCTGGAGGAAGAGTGGGTCGACATCGACTCCCTTCCCGACCCACCGGAGCAAGGCCAATGTGATTTGACCCTCGACTTCATCGATTCCATCACTGGTGAAGCGGTTTCTGGCGAGGTCAAGCTCTATCGATTAGACGCCCCTGGCAATGAGCTTTGGACTCGAGGTGATCAGCTCCAACGCCCCAGCTCCCCTGCCTTTTGAAGTCACCGGGCGATCGACGCGAATCGAGCAACTGGTTGAAATGCCGCACACCGAGCAAATTCAACTTCAGCTCTTCCGTGCCGATGGAGTGTTGTTTAACGGCCTATCCGAATCGATCGAATTCCGCCGCCTAGACGAGTCGCCGGTGGGTTTTGGCAAACCTGAGCCGGAGGGGCTGAACTACCGCAATCTTCGCGATGAGGACGTGGAGTACTTCATCGAATCGAAGCCCGGGTTATCAATCGGGCAGCCAGCATCATTCGGCTAAAAGCCAAAGGGCATGGGACTTATGCGGCGGTTTATGTAGACCCTCAAGACGTAACGAAAGCATTCGTCTTTTCGGCCGACGATGAGATGGTCGATTTGAGTCCTAACTTAAAGATCCAAGTCAATGCAATCCCGCTGGGCGGTGATGGCAACCGCACCCTCAATCAAGCTTGGCGACCCTCGCAAGGACCCTTAGCGAAGATCGCGCTTCACCCGGTTCGAACTTCCGACTGATCCATCACTCGAATTAGGTCGGAGCTTCCTGAGTCTAATAAACCTGCTCGACGCAGCTTGGCGACGCCGTCCTCGACTTCATAATCGACGGTGACGCCGAATTCGGTTTGGAGGAACTCTTCGACTTGTAGATCCAACTGGCCTTGAGTCAGGCCGTTGGGATTGGCGGCTAAGAAGGCGTAGGCCAGCAGCGCTTCTTTGGATTCTTCCTCGCGAGCGAGATCCGCAATGTGGGCAAGCGCGCCAAAGTTGTTATCGAGATTGCAGAAGTAAAGCTGCTGCGCCAGGTCCGCCATGTAACGCGTGCGGGTGGCGAACAGCTTGGTGATTTGCCGCCAAATCACGCCGCCCAGTCCAGCCAGCGCAATCGCCCAAGTGGTTGGGCTAGCCGCCGCACCGACCTTGGTAGCGGTGGCAACAACGCCACTGATGGTGCCGCCGCCGCCAGTGACGCCGAGCTTAATTTTGTCGTAGACCCGCATCCGGACCTTGGTGTTGGGCAGCAACATTTCGAGGTCGGTTTGGGGAACATCTCGAAAGAGTTTGAGGAACCAGAAATCAGACAAATCACGCCCAGTTTCCTCGCAATCTGCTTGCCCTGGCTTGAGCTTGAAAAACAAGAACAGCCGCCGATAAATCGGTGTATTCCATTGTCTCTTCTTCAGATAGAGATATCGCCAATCACGAGCTTCATCGACCCGTGAGGCCATGCCGCGGTAGTGCAAACCGAGCTCATCGAAGGCTTCAAGATCCACCGTCACCTGCAATCCGCGCGGCGACACACGATTGAGCACGGCTTCAAAATCTGCCGGCGTTAATTCGACGTAGTTGGCCTGACGCAGGAGCTCAATCAACTGGGGATGAAGCTTGCGGCGCAAGGCTTCCCGCTCGTTGTCGTTCAACTTGCGCGCTGAAACCGTGACTCGATCCGGGTTAAATTCACGGTAGCACCGCTTGAGCTTGAGATGCTCAGCAGCCAGACCGGCCCCATGCTCGACCAGAAAACTGGCCACAAAATCGGCAAAACCCTGGCCCAGTTCCGCAGCAGGACCGGCGATCAGGGCGTCGGCCAGTTCATCCAGCTCGACCGGCAGGAATTTTTCGGCCTTGCATATCTCTGGCTCAGATTGCATCCAGAAATAGTACATTAGCGCCATGCCTTGGGCGCTTCCGCGCCCGACTCAAGATGAAATTCTTCTCCTCCCTTTTACTAACGGCGTGCTTCCTGACGCCGGGTCTGCATGCGCAGATCTGGGTCGGGGCGGATGCACCCGACTTTGAAGCCAAAGGCTGGTACAACGACCCGCCTGGCACCAACCTGGAAGAACTGCGCGGCCGCGTGGTTTACATGGAGTTTTGGCAGACCTGGTGACCGCCTTGCAAAAAACATGTGCCCAAGCTCGTTGAGCTGAGCAAAGAATACGCAGAGCAGCCATTCACTTTGATTGGCGTCACTGATGAACCCGTAAGCCTGGTAGAAAGCAAAATGGGCGAATTCGGCATGACCTACCCGGTCGCCGCCGGGTTCAAGCCGACCCGCAGTTACGGCATCCCGTCCTACCCCCACGCCGTGGTGCTCAATCACGAAGGCAAAGTCATCTACAAGGGGTCGGCTTGGGAAATTCCGAAGTCACTGTTTGAAGAAGCCTTCGCCGAAGCCAAAGCCGACCAGCCGTGGCAAGCCAAAGAACGTCATGCTGTTTTGAAGCGGGCGGCAAAATCGGCGCGCGAAGGAAACATTGGTGTGGCTTGGAAAGCAGCGGAATCGGCGCGCAAGAAAGCGGCGGAAGATGCTGACGCCATGTCGGCGATTGATGCCTTCCAACAGGAAATTTTGGATCGCGGAGCGATGCGTTCGACCAAGGCAAACAAGATTGCCGAAACCGGTTGTTACTTCGTCGCCGTTGAATACCTGACCGAACAGTCCAAGTACTACAAGGGTGCGCCACCTGAAAAAGAGTGGAAGCTGTTGACCAAAGAATGGTTGAAGGACAAAACGATCAAGTTGCAATATGACTTGGACAAGAAGCGTTTGTCCGCCTTAGAGTCCGCTTACAAGGGCGACAAGGCAAAGGCGGTTAAGTCGCTGAAGAAGTTGATGGAAAAAGCTTCCGGCACCGCTTTGCATGATGCCATCGTCAAAGATTACGAAGGCATTCGCATGATGTAAGCTGGCAAGCCTGACTTGCCAAGACCGCGCGATGATTCGCGCGGTCTTTTTTTATGCATGGTTCGCCAACATAGGAACAACCGCTGAAGTTGGCGCAGATTCCCTACATTTTCAGAACCGCACGGCCAACCGTGCGGTTCTGATTCATGGCTTCGTGCCAACGGGTCATTCGGCGTTGGCACGCGAGTTGTGCTTAGCAGCCCATGGAAAGAGTCATTCCGCGCCTCGACGGCGTTTTCGCCTACCTGCGGCGTCAGCCAAACCCGACCCTATCCACGGACTGTTAGCAAAGCAGTTCCCTTCACCTACACCTCAAACCTCCCTTTCACCTAATGTTTCACAAGATTGCATTCATCAGCACGGGCCTGGCCGCCGCAATGTGCGCGCCGCTGCAGGCACAATCCAACGATCAATGGACTGTAGATCAAATTATTTTTGGCACCGGCCAATACGACTTCGAATCTTCCGACGTGCAAGCCGTCGGTGACGTCGACTTAAACGGCGACGGCTGGTTGGATGTTGTGACTTCGGTCACCGGCGGCGGCATCCACGCAAGTTCCATTCACTGCCATTCCGGTAGAACCGGCTATTCGTTGGGCTATGAATTCGATTGGGAAGCTGAATTTTCCAACTCGATGGCCAGAGTCCGGCAGTTGGCTGCTGCTCGGCTGAAAAAGCCGTCAGCCAACCCAGAGAGTCGCCTAGGTAAAGGCGTTGATTTTGGCGATCAATGACGGCCTCAGATAAAAAACCGGCGAGTGGAATACGAGTGGGTTCTTTAGTGGGATCGCTCCAACTCAAGAGCTGCACGGTGCGATCGGTCGGCACACCCAAACGGTGTCCGCCGGGCGAGCCCGTCACCAGGCATTGCTGCTCTTCCCAGAACTCAACGTAGCCAAAGAAGCCGGAATGAACAGTGCGCTCCAATAGCAGCGTATCGGTTCGCAAATCGAAAACACGCAGGACGCCGTCAAAGTCCCCGCAAGCGAGTAAGTTGCCGTCGGCGTGAAAATCAATGCAACTAATCTGGGCTTGATCAGACATCGGCAGACGCCGCCATTTGTCAGTATCCAAATTAAGCACATGAACTTCACCCACCTGCGGAGCAATCGCAACCGTTTTCGAATCATCCGATAAAACCAAACGTCCCCCTAGCTCATAGTCGCCCCGACCAGCCCAATCGCCCGGCGGCAAGTTAAGCTCCCGTAGCTCATGTTCCACCGCCTGAGGGTGTTCATCCAAAACCAATTCCGCCTCCGGATTGAGATAAACAATCACGTCTGAAACAGGCTGCACATACGGAACAGGCCCGACCTTGCCCGAAACCCCTGCGCCAGTGTAAGTCGCATGCAGGCGCACCAACGCCGATAAAATGGCTGTCCGAGCAGAGGCATCAGCATCGGCATCTAAGGCAAACTTGGCCAATTGGGCAGCCCCCATCGGATTGGTCTCAACCAACAAACGCGACGCCATTAAGTACTTTTCTCGCTCTGCCTGCAACAAACGCACATTTTTCTCATTCAGGAGTTGGCGGGTGTGCCAAAAACCGGCGAGCAAAAATAATGCGACGAAGCCAAGTACCGTAGTGCCGACGGGATGACGTTGCATCCAACGGCGCACCCGCATTGGCATCGGTAGGCGGCGAGCGACAATTGGATTGCGTAGGCACACCGCTTCAAGGTCATTGGCGAATGCGCGCAGGTCTGGATAACGATGAGCAGGGTCTTTGCTCATCGCCTTTTCCAATACGATTTCGATTTCTAAAGGGAGAGTTGGGTTCAGCTTGCATGCCGGTGGTGGCGCGTCGTGTTGAATCGCATGCAAGATTTCGGCGATGCGCTTGCCTTGGTGAGGAACGCGGCCGGTAAGGCAGTGATAGAGCGTGGCGGCTAAAGAAAACTGATCGGAGCGAGCGGTTGGCTCGTCTTGGTGGAGCAGTTCGGGGGCCAGGTATGCCGGAGTGCCCAAGGTGGTTCCGGTTCGGGTCAATCGATCTTGGTTCGATCCAGCCACCGCGGAATCGTCGAAGGCTAGACCAAAATCCAAGATCACAGGTTGCTCGTGCGGCCCGAGAATAAGGTTGCCGGGTTTGATGTCGCGGTGAACGATGCCAGCGAGGTGAGCTGAGTGCAGGGCTAGCGCGCACTGTTGGAAAATGGACAGGGTATGGCGAAGCTGTTGGTTGCTAGATGGAGTCAGCTGCAGCTCGGCGAAAGTGGCACCGTCGATGAATTCAGTGACCAAGTACGGAGATCCATCAACCTCTCCACTATCCAATAAACGCGAAATAACCGGATGAGACAGCTTAGCCAGGGCCGCCGCTTCACGTTGCAGCCGTTGCCAGCGTGAACTCGGCGTAGACGCCCATTGAGGCAGCAATTTCAGCGCGACCTGACGACTGTGGCGGGTGTCTTCGGCTAAGTAAACCGAGCCCTGAGCACCACGACCTAGCAGTCGAATCAAACGATAGTGATCAATGCTCTGACCGATGCGGGAACTTGCCGGTCTGGCATCCGAATCGTTGTCGGTTGAAGAGGTTGCGCCCAACCCACTATGCAACAACCGACCATATTCGGCCGCGATTTGGTTGGAACACTGCGGCGCTTTACGGCAATAAAACTCGACCTCTTTCAAGCTTCCGCTTTGATGGTCTTCCATCATTTGGTGGACCACGTTCCAAAGCGGGGAGTTGATATCGGTCATCTTTCGTTAGCATATCATTTTGCTTCAAATTTGAAATCCTTGGTTCAGCAGCGTAACGACTCAAAGATCTCTGCTAGAACGGAATACATGCAGCGCCCCACCCCCCTGTACCTGCTTGCATTGCTTTTCCTAGGCGCCCCGGCCGCTTGTGCCGCAGCGCCAGCCCAAGATGCGGACGCCGAAGAAAAGGAAGAGGAGAAAAAGCATCTCTCCGCCGGCACCTTGTCGGCACTGAAGTTTCGTTCCATCGGCCCGGCTCTGACCGGTGGCCGAGTGACGGACTTTGCAGTCACTCCTGGCCATCGCAATCGCTATTACGCGGCGTTGGCGTCGGGCGGTGTGTGGAAGACGGTCAATGCCGGAACTACCTGGAAGCCGATCTTTGATGGCGAAGGCTCGTATTCGGTTGGCTGCATAGAAATGGACCCCAATAACCCGCATACGCTGTGGGTAGGCACCGGCGAAAATAACTCGCAGCGCTCGGTCAGCTTCGGCGACGGCGTTTACCGCAGCCGCGACGGCGGGCAAAGCTGGGAGCACATGGGGCTGAAGGAGTCGGAGCACGTCGGCATGATTGCGGTG